>NZ_MCTY01000212.1:0-67817 GCF_002873635.1 Shewanella sp. 10N.286.52.B9 | reverse complement strand
AAGCCTAAAAACACTGCAAGCATAATGTTAAATGACGGTTTAACCTAAGTAACTAAAAGCTGCCGATACCAGTATCAATAACTTGGATTTACGCTGCTTTGTTTATTACTTTGTGTATTACTTGCAAGCCTAAAAACACTGCAAGGGTAAAGAGCTGCAAGCATCAATGGCATCGACTCTTAGCTGTTTAGATATTGGCTGAGAGCACTTTTAAATGGTTCACTTTAAGTGAGCCATTTTTTATCTTGATTAGGCTCATTACTCTAATTAACTTGTAATTAACATTTACACTGATTACCGTATTGAGTTCATACACTCAAAATAGTCATATTCATTCCCATGCAGCAGTCACATTTTATTCCCTATCGAAATGGTCGCCTTCATATTCGGCATATCAAAGCAAACCCTAGCTTGGCTAAAGGCATGCCAATTTTGATGTTACATGGCGCAATGTCAAATGGACGGGTATTTTACAGTGCCTCGGGCAAAGGCTTAGGTTGCTATCTTGCTAGGCAAGGTTTTGATGTGTATATACTCGATACGGCAGGCAGAGGCTTAAGTGAGCCTAAAATCAGCGCGGCCTATTCCTTAGGTCAAACCGAAGTGATTTTAGAGCAGCTGCCCCTTGCCAATGAGTTTATTTTATCGCATTCATCAGCAAGTAAAGTGCATTGGTGCGCGCACTCATGGGGCGGGGTATTAATGGCGAGCTGTTATGTTCGCTTAGCTAAGGTGCGCACTCAAGTGGCTTCATTTGTCACCTTTGGTAGTAAAAGAACCATCAAAATTAAATCTCTGCGTAAAACCATGATGGTGGATTTATTTTGGAATCGGTTGGCGCCATTTTTGTCAAAAGTGGATGGCTATTTAGCGGCAGATAAATATCGAATGGGTATGGACAATGAAAGCCGGCAATCATTAAGGCAAACCATAGATTGGGTAAAAGGTGATTGGGTAGATTGCCATGATAACTTTGATTATGCCGCTGCAGCTAGGCAGGTGACTTGGCCGCCTTGTTGGTTTTTAGCCGCTAAAAAGGACCGCGTGTTAGGTAACCCTTCAGATGTGCAAGATATGATGGGTGAGTGTCAGATGGTGGCAGCTGAGTATACTTTACTGGCTAAACATCGCGGCTTTAAGCGGGACTACACCCATGCAGGCATGTTAACCGACAAATCCGCAGTAGATGATCATTTCCCGTTAGTGAAAAGCTGGTATGACAGTTTGGCTAAGTAGCAACTTAAAAATAAACTGCAGCGATAAGCGCTAGCTGAAGTAATACAAACCAAGTGATTGCAATATATACTCTATTAGCGCTGTCGAGATTAGTGTATCAATTTGGTTTAGCATTAGCGCACTTTTGGTTTAGCATTAGCGCACTTAGGCTAGGAGCCTTCAAGTTTTGAGCAACTCAGGTTTTGAGTCATTCAGGTTTTGAGTCATTCAGATTTGGGGTATTTAGACTTGGTGTAACTCTGGATATCTCATTTCAACTTCAGCACTAATCTCTAACAGTTCTCCGGCTCCTAAAACCCGCCATAACTGGGCTTCAAGCTGTTTTGCTCTGTGGGAAGCATGGGTGGCAATATATTCCATTTCGCGGCGAATATAGCTCATGTCTGGCTTTTCAGTTGCGCCATAATAAACTCGTAATGCCACAAAGCGGCCAACAGTTTTAGCGTGACGCACAAAGGCAATTTGAGCATCTCGGCTAGCGAAGTCGTTGACTAACTGAGATTGAATGTTAATTGCTCCTCTACCTTGACGAGACACCTGCAGGAATATCTCTATATATTTCAGGCCATCAATGGGCTTCATTGCTCGAACTGGATTAATAATTAGCTGCTTAAACTGGCTTTCATTAAATAATGGCGTCAAATTATAATTTAATGGTTTAGTGGAGCCAGCGGCAAATAGATGGCTAATAGCATCAGTTTTAACGCCGATCCCTAAGCATGATAGTTGCGCCGATTTTTGCGTTTTTTCTACAAAAAAGGGCACATTAGCCAGCTGTCTTAGGAGTAAGTTTTTCATGCCATCGGCTAGCTCTTTTAACTCGCCTTCACTATCTGATAATTGCTCAAGTTTATCCCGATTATGATTAATGAGTTTATTGATAAACTCAACTCCAGCATGGGGTTCGTGACCAATGTTGGCCGACAAATGCAGGGTTTGGTCATGATTACGGCTGCGGATCAATCGATATGGCAAGTTTGACAGTGATGTCTTGCCTGCAATTTGCTGCAGTTTAGGGAAACTAAGTAACACATCTGTAGGCTTTTTGAGGTTAAGATTATCTTCTAAAGCAAGCTGCAGCCCACGGGTGGATATATCATGGCTTATCCCACGGGTTTTATGGTTGTTGTGCTCAATATCTACCAAGGTTTTAAAGGCATAGCGCGCTTCTCGTCGTCGCTCGCTAAAGGGCATTGATAGACGTTTTATGCTGTTTTGTTTGAGCTTAGTTTGGTTAAACTTTTTAAGCTTATTGACGTTATCACTTGGGTTAAACCAGGTTTGATAATCGGATTGAACCTGCTCATTGGTTAAATCGATTAACTGCAGCACGTAGCTAAAGCCTGCCAGTTGTTGCTCTACTAGCGCTGAGTAGTGGGTTTCATCCCCTGGTAGCGTCGAGGTTTTATAATTCAGTTTATGGTCAATGCTTTGTTGGCTTACTTTGAACACTCGCCAACTAGTTTTGCTTGCGCCAAAGCCAAGGAATAACCCTAAGGCATCATGTTGCTTTAACTCATAAAGCGAGGCTGAAAAGTATTGGATTGTGTCGTTTGCTTGGTAGGTGAAGCAAAAAAATAAACTATGGTCACTGTCTTGTGGGTGCTTAATGAGATTGACTAAGCGATTATTGGTCAGTAAACCGGGTAGCTGATTAATCTCTTGCTCATCTTGAAAATATTGTAATGAAGCTTGGTTGCCTTGACTTAATAGCAAATGGCTAATGGTCGGTTTACCGTCATTTAAACTGATATAAATGGGGAGGTGAGCTAATAGTGGTAAATAATGGCGTTCAAACCCAAGCCCGGTTGCATTGACAATCACATCGTTTACATCCACTTTATAGCGAAAGCGGTAACTGCGGATCAGCTGGGTTAATAAGTTATCGAGCTCGTTACTTTCTCCAATACGGCATAGGCGCAATATGGCACTATCATCTTTGTGTTGTATATCGACGATTTTATAGTCGATGCCTTTTTGGAGATCGTCAAAAAAATACTCTTCGTTTAATTCAAGTAATTTAATACGCAGCGGCTTATCTTGATCAAAGCGAATGTCAGCAGGTAAGCGAACTCTCGCGCCACCGACAGATAAATCTAAGCTGGCGCCATTAACTTCGGGGCCACCTGTTTGTGAGGCTGAAATACGAATACTGTAATTCATTCGCTCTTCGCTACGATTAAAATAGCTGCCTAAAACCACCCCAGGCACAATTAACTGGGAGGTTTGTGCTACGGGTTGCTGATTGTTTTGGCGGGCTTTTTCTTTGCGTAATTTGTGCTGGTTGAGTACATGCTCATAAACGCCAACGATATACTTATTGCGATACAGCTGCAGTGCCTCTAGCAAGGAAAGCTTTGCTGGCTCATCGAGAAAATGACGTAGTTTTCCAACCTGAACCTCTTCACATTCAAGATCGCTTTTATCACGTAAATCAATGATCCGAGTACAAATCACCGCAATGCGATTTAATTCCATTTTCAATAAAAATCGAGTCGAGTTTGATTCGTCAGCCGTAAACATTTCAAAGGCATCCTTAAAATCAGGTTCCATTAAAAGTGGCTTTAATTGCTCTATAAGCTGACTGTGCTCTTCTAAACTCATGGCTTCTTTTCTATTGAGGGCTCAGATAAAGGTGATAATTGCAGGCTCGACTGGTAATCTTATCGGCTAGCATCAGGCTTACTTTATACAAAATTAGTCTAGGTGTCTGTTAAAGCTAAGGTAATAATGCGATTTTGGCGCCATTAGCTTAACAATTGAGCTGTGTAAATTTAATAAATTAATAAGTGCTTAAATCCCATAAGCAGCAATCTGACAAAAGTGATCTATGGCAAAAAATAAAACAGCGTATGTGTGTAATGAGTGCGGACAAGATTTTCCTCGCTGGCAAGGACAGTGCAATGCCTGCCAAGAGTGGAATACCATATCAGAAGTGCGCATTTCTGCGGTTAAATCGTCGACCAATTCGGTAGCTGGTTATGCAGGCTCTGTCGGCGGCGGCTCAAAAAAACTTCATGAAGTGGAAGAGTTTGAAGCCCAAAAAATGCTTACCGGCATTGGTGAACTTGATAGGGTCTTATGCGGTGGCTTAACCACAGGCTCAGTGAATATTATTTCAGGCGATCCTGGTGCAGGTAAAACTACTTTACTGTCCGATTTAATTGCCCGCATGTCACAAGTTATGCCTTCATTATATTGTACTGCTGAAGAGTCACTATCGCAGTTCAAAAATCGTGTTAACCGCTTAAAGCTCAGTTATAACGAAGAGAACCTATATTTAATGGCTGAAACCAGCGTTGAGGCGATTATTGCTGAGCTGGACGCTAAACAGGTAAAGTTTGCTGTTATCGACTCAATCCAAGCGGTGGTGTCTGAAAGCGCCAATGGCAGCCCTGGCTCGCCTTCACAAGTCAAAAGCTGCGCGCAGGCATTAACCCAGTATTGTAAGCAAAATAATGTCACCATGTTTTTAGTGGCGCACGTTAATAAAAACAATGAAACTGCCGGCCCGCAAACGCTTATTCACATTGTCGATTGTCTGACCCATATTGAATGCAATGACGGCCAAATTAGAACTCTAAGAGCCAATAAAAACCGTTTTGGTGATGTGGATACCGTGGGCATTTTTAAGATGACCGAGCGCGGTATGATAAGTGTTGATAATCCCAGTGAGATATTTCTCTCTGGCTCCACCACTGAATCACCTGGCGCGGCCATTACCTGTATCCGTAAAGGCAACCGTAACTTATTGCTAGAAATTCAATGTCTAACCACTGAGACTGAAGGCGAGTTTCCGCAGCGAGTTTGTGTGGGGTTAAACATGAACCGGATTAAAATGCTCACAGGGGTATTACGCAAACATACTCGTACCAAGATTTATCATGATACTTATTTTAATTTGGTGGGTGGTTTGAAGATTGATGAATCAGAAACCTGTATTGATTTAGCCTTGGTGACGGCATTACTCAGCAGTTTAAATGACTTTGTGGTGCCCAGAACCACCTGCATTATGGGAGAGCTAAGTTTAAATGGTGATGTTAGGCCGATTGATAGTGGTGTGCCGAGAGTAAAAGAAGCGGTGCAACATGGTTTTACCGAGGTGTATATTCCCCATCGTAACTACCATAAATCAATGGAAGGGCTAGGCGCTAAAATCCATCCGATTAAAACCATTCATGAGTTATTAGAACTGATTAACTAAATTGATTAACTAAACTTGTTAAGCATTAAAAAAGGAGCCAGTGGCTCCTTTTTTGTATTTACTTTATGACTCGAATCAAGCGACTAAATCAGTAAGTGTCCGCAAAGGGCGATAACCGGTAATGTCACTAAGGTACGCAAAATGAAAATCACAAACAACTCGAAGAAGTTAACTGGGATTTTACTGCCAATAAGTAATGCGCCGACTTCACTCATATAAATTAATTGGGTTACTGATAGGGCTGCAATCACAAAGCGAGTTAAGTCTGACTCAATTGAGCTGGCTAAAATTGAAGGCAAGAACATATCAGCAAAGCCAACCACAATCGTTGTCGATGCAACATCGGCTTCTGGTATTTGCAGTAATTCGAGCAGTGGAATAAATGGCATACCTAGATAATTAAAAATCGGCGTATTTTCAGCTAATACCAATGCGATGGTACCAATGGCCATAACCACAGGAATAATACCAAACACCATATCAACCACGTTCTTAACGCCTTCAGTTAATAGCTGTTTAACCCCACCAGCGCGCGAAGCTTTATTCATCGCTTGCTCAAAGCCCCAAGACATTACGCCATGACCTTGTGGGATCATTTCATCATCTGGGTGACGTGGGGTGTTGTCGATATATAAATCTTTTTTCCATGATAGCGGTGGTAATTTAGGCACTATGATAGCGGCAACAAAACCAGCGAGACAAACGGTTAAGTAAAATGGCACAAATAAATGCTCAAGTTTGACTTGAGAAATAACCACTAAACTAAAAGTAATAGATACTGCTGAGAAGGTAGTACCAATTACGGCCGCCTCACGCTCGGTATAAAGACGGGTTTCATACTGCTTGTTGGTCATTAAAATACCAACACTGCCATCGCCTAACCATGATGCCATACAGTCAATGGCACTTCTTCCTGGAAGGTTGAAGATTGGACGCATTAATTTGGTCAGCATGGTACCGAAAAATTCTAATAGACCGAAGTTAAGCAGTAACGGCAGCAGCATGCCTGCAAAAATGAACACTGACAGTAGTACTGGTAATAGGTCATTGAGTACCAAGGCTCCGGTATCAGCTGAGTAAATCACTTCTGAACCGATCTCTAAGTAGGTTAATACAATGAATATTGCCCCTAAGACGCGTACTAATAACCAAAATGGTGAAACATTCAGCAGCGAATGCAAAAACGGGCTCTTACGAACTAACTTTGGGTTTATTAGTTTAGTAAGCACCGACACGATTGCCATAAAGACTACGATACAGGTTACGATTAAAGGTAATATATCGGCGAATTGGTTTTGTACAAATTTTGATACGATAGCAATCGGAATGGTGATTGAGCCGTCGTAGCTAATAGGTGTCATAAACAATAACAATCCGATAAGTGACGGAATGATAAAGGTAAGTATTGTTTTGAGATTATATTTTGGTTTTTCTTGAGTCACTTTGTCTATGCCTTACCAATTAACTAAATAATCATGGTTGAGTTAATCAAACCGTCTTATGGGAAATGCTGTATGTCCATTCATAGGATATCTAAGCGAGGCAAGGTTACCTGCTTATCTATTCTAAGTAAAACTATTCACTAAAACGAATAGTTATGGGCTTTTTATGCTTATCTATATTGTATCGTTTCCCAACCGAATTGCACGGATTATTTTGTTTGTAATCATGGTGTTATGCAGTTGTTGTTACTGTGATGTTTTGTTATTACAATGGGTGAGTGGGTCGTTGTAAGGTTGTTTGGGTCGTGCCCTCTATATTGACGTGGTTAATTGACTGAATACTAAACATTAGATGTCGATAGCGTTTTTATCAAAGGCGATTAAGTATGATAGAGCCTAATTTACAAGGAACAAGATAAGCTGTGATAATAAGTAAAACGGAAAAAATTGCTCGATTAGCTTACCTGTTTGGTTTATTAGGCTTGATAGGGCTTTTTATCGGCATAGGTTTATCTGTGTTTATTGAGCATATGCAGCATGGTGATAAGTATAGTTTACTGCAATTTTCAATCAGTGAACTGGGGACTTACAACCGCTCTTCTTCTGCCTTATTGATTAATGGCGGGCTATTTTTTGGTAGCTTAAGCCTGACGATGAGTGCTTTATTTGGCCTACAAATAAACCGTACCATTACTGGTCGGTTATTTTGGCTGGCTCTTATCGTGACTTTTCTTGCCCTAGCTGCCACAGGGCTGTTTCCCCTTAATGTTTACCATTTACATATTCAAGCCGTGTCTATTTTTATTTACTTTGGCTTAATCAGTGCGCTACTGGGACTGGTTAACGGGATCATTATGCGCCAAGCCCAATATATGCTGCCATTGGTGTTTGCTGGTTTGATTGCGGTGATCCACGGCGCGATTTTAACTTGGCCATATTGGGGTGGGAGTTTAGGTGAGAACCCGCTCTCTGAAGGACTACTATTTCAAGCCATTGTGTCGCAGTCTCCTAAGCCACAAACTTGGTGGTTATCCATCTTATTTTGGCTAAGCATCATAACTACATGGCTGTGGGTTTTGAGCATTTGCCGCTGCTATTTTCTGCCCCAGGGGCAAAGTAAAGCAGATAAGCCTAAGCCAAAGATATGACTCTTGGGCAATTGTAAGTAAGAGCCTTGTAAGTAAGAGCCTTGTCAGTAGGAGACTTGTTATAAGAGCCTTGTAAGTAAAAAGACTTGTAAGCAAAGAGGCTAAAGCTTACAGCGTTATTCACTGCCTTGCATTAGCCCCGATTACTAAGGTGTTAACTAGATTTTTTGTAAACCAGCGCCGCCGAACCAATAGCCATTACAGGATTTTTTGTTAGCAAACTCGCGAGTTTTCATCGCCATATCATCTTGAGTCTCATCACTGTTTGCTAAGCGCTTTGTGAGTTCATCTGCAAGCTCAATACAGGCTAATTGGCTAGGTGATACTCTAAAGTAGTTCACTCCCATTTGCTGCATTTGCATCATTTCAGCGGTTAAATCAACAAATGAAGCCGATTGAGTTTGGATGCCATTTAATCTCAGTAAATCCTGATGCTCTTGAGTTTGCACCAAAATCCCCTTTGGGTGTTGCTGACAAATGGTCTCACAATTGTCTTTACTCAAATTAAAGTGTTTGGCAGTAAAGCAGCGCGCCGAATGTGCCAGTGGCATATAACCATGGCCCATGACTTCCACTTCAAATTGCGGCGTGTTTTCGCCCTCACCAATCACGGTTTTAAGCCATGACTTTGATAATTCAAATGGCATAGCAAAGCGTTGCATACCCATTTTATGCAAAATATCTAAGCTGGCTCTATTGTAATTATTAATGGTTGGGCCACAAATGAACGGCAGTTTGGCCTCAGAGGCCAATTGCACGCCTGCCATATCATTGGCTTCAATAATAAACTCGCCATTATCGATATACTTTTTAAGTTCGCCAAGCTCAGATTGTGCCTCGATTAATGCCATGGTTGAAAGCACCACATTTTTGCCAGACTGCTTGAGCATAGTGGCAATGTCGAAGTAATCTTTAAATTTCATTAATCGACGTCTGCTGCAGACGGTTTCACCTAAATAAATAGTATCAACTTGGCTTTGCGCTGCCCTGTCATAAAATTGTTCCGTGGTGTCTTTGTCCCAGCAATAGCTAATGGCGCCCAGTGAGATTTTCATATTGTTATTTACTGCCATTGCCGCTCGTATGCTCCTAATGTGGTGACTTGTCCTTCAGATACCTTGGCTAAGGTATGATTCCATCTGGCTTGCTCTTTAAAGGCGCTAGGATTGTTTTGATAGCTATCAATCGCTTCACGCCAAACCCGCGTTACTTGCTCTACATATGCAGGGCTGCGTTGACGGCCTTCTATTTTTAGCGATTTGATCCCAGCTTGGGCAAGTTGAGGTAATAGGCTTAAGGTATTTAAGCTGGTGGGCGACTCTAACAGGTAATCGGCTTTGGTATCCGCTTCGGCAATGTAGCGGCCTTTACAGACCACGGGGTAGCCAAGTTGTTGGTCAATACCTGTGGTATCAATCAGCACGTCATTTAGCCTAGTTAGGCATTGGTTGCCTTGCTCTTGCCATCTCACATCTTTTGCTGGCGAGCAAGACCCGCCTGTATTAGGTGATTGGCCAGTGACATAAGACGATAAATGACAACGTCCTTCAGCCATAATACACAAGCTACCAAAGGCAAACACTTCTAACTCCACAGCGCTACATTTTGCTAGGTCGCGCACTTGCTTCATCGACAACACTCTAGGCAATACGGCGCGTTCAATATTAAAATTTTGATGATAGAAATCGAGTGCGGCTTGATTTGTTGCACTCGCCTGCACTGAAAGGTGCAATGGCAAATGTGGATAACGGCTGCTGGCATAATGAAGCAGGGATATATCAGCGGTAATAAGTGCATCCATTTGCAGCTGGGCGGCTAAATCAATCGCCTGATACCAGCGGCTTTCCTCTCCAGGTTTTGGATAAGTATTTAAGGTTAAAAAAACTTTTCTGCCTTGGGCATGGGCAAGCTTGGTGGCTTGTTTTAGTTGTTCTGGGGTGAAGTTTAAACCTGCAAATGAACGGGCATTAGTATCATCCTTTAAACCTAGATAAACGGCGTCAGCGCCCGCTCTAAAAGCGGCTTTTAATGAGGCTAAATTTCCTGCAGGGCACAAGAGTTCCATATTCTCTCTCTCAAATTTCGATTGAAAGTGAGTGTAAAGTTGAATGACATCACATGATTTGATTTGAAACAGGTTTCAATTGATAAAATGTGAGTAAACTAGCTTAAATTGGAATCTTGTCAGTGTAGGAGTATGAATGTCTTTCGGTTTTTCAGGAAAGGTTGCTAAAAATTTGCTTAATATCGCCCCTAAAGTCGCCACCCAGTCTCTTGCTGTTGTCCCTGAAAAGGTAAAGTTGGATATTCTGGCTAAGATGTTGTCACTTTCGTTAAGTGAACAAATTAAATTTGGTGAGTTAGATTTTCTGCAAGGTAAGTGGGTTGCTATTTGTGTGCAAGACATCGCGCTCAACTTTGAAATTAGTTACGATCAACAGTTATTATTACGTCCTTTGACGCAAGCCGATGTAACTTTTACTGCCAATGTGCCTGAGTTATTACTGGTTGCTGCGGCCAAAGAAGATCCTGACACGTTATTTTTTCAACGTAAGCTGCGTATTGAAGGCGATACCGAACTCGGCCTTGAAGTGAAAAACTTATTGCTCGGTATTGAGCTTGATACGTTACCAGCAGCGGTAAAGCTTAGCATTGAAAAGTTAGCTATCACGCTACAAACGTTACAAGTCTATGCTAATGAGCAGGCAGCCGCAACGGCGTAATATTCAGTCATAATGACTCAGATGAAGAGCGTTAGACATGGGATGAATATAAACATCAAAAAAGGCGCTAATTAGCGCCTTTTTTGTCATGTAGTTTAAGGGTTAAACCTTACCTGTAATGACTTCATATTTATATTGCAGCTCAGCTGGGGTTTCTGCGTGGCTGGGATCAGGATCAATGCAATCAATAGGGCAAACCGAAACACAGGTCGGTTTAGCATAGTGGCCTACGCATTCGGTACATAGCGCAGGATCAATTTCATAGATCTCTTCACCCATGGTGATGGCCTCATTAGGGCACTCAGGCTCACACATGTCGCAGTTAATGCAGCTATCGTCGATTAGTAATGCCATCTAGTTCATATACCTTATAAAATTCATCTGTAACAATTGCTTATGTATATTCCATATAATGGTAAAAATTACCCTGTCCCGACTTTCAATGATTCATACAGCGGATTTTCATGCACTTAACCATGAATAATGACCTGAATGAAGACAAAGACTTAATAAGCGTTGAATGACTGCGCTGATCTAATGCGTTTTAACACGCTATAAATCTTTCAATCGATGATTATATCACACAGAGATAGCCCGCCTAGGGTTAAGCGAGAAATTCACCGGCTAGCGCATGTTTTGCAGTGGAGGTTATCGCGACCACTGCTGATTCAATGAAAGGATTCATTTTTGAAGGGTTTGACCCTCTATTTCAGATTATGAAGTGAATGAGAACGCTACTATTATGTAGCAATTATCATTTAGCTACTATGATTTAACTAAGCCCTCAGAACCACTTTTTGCTGACTTATCGAGAATAAAAAAATGGAAGATAAAAGCCCAACCCAGCAACAGTATGATGATGTTTTATCATTTTCAGATCGATTACATCAATCAGGGTGCGCGCCATACTCAGTGGCGAAATATACCCAGTCTTATGCGGCTCATCACCAGATAGATATCGCCATTGATGTTACCCCAACTAAAATTGTGACCATTTTCGAGCAACCCACTCAGAAAATGGTGATGCAAACTAAAAATCCACCGTCAGTCAATTTACGCAATTTGGTGGCAACCCTAAAGGCAATACACTCAAAAGAAAACTATCAAGGGGTGCCGAGTTACTCGAATTTTACTTTAGGCATTGCCAACCTATTACTGCCGCCTTGCTATTTGATGCTGGTGGGGAGCACGTATCTTGCGGCAATGATTTCGGTTTTTTTAGGGTTAATCGCCTGGTTAGCTCAACTAATGTGCATCGGGCAGCGAGCAATGCTGGTTGAGTTCATTGTGGCGTTTATTGCCAGTTTTGTGGTGGGGATATTAGCCGCTCAATTTCCTGAGTTACCGGTGTTAGCTTTATGCATCTCATCCATTGTGCTGTTTATTCCAGGACTTACTGTCACCAATGGTTTAGCTAGTCTTGCCTTAAATGACTTTCGCTCAGGCATAGAGTTATTGGCCCAAAGTAGTTTGGTGGTAATAAAAATATTCATTGGCGTGGTGATGGGCTTAGGCTTATCAAGCTTGCTTGTCGGCCATGTAGCCGCTGCGCCATTTATTAATGAAATCCCTTTAGGTTTGCATATTCTGGCGTTAATTGGCATATCGGTTGCGATTGGACTGATTTTTAATGCCAGTTGGCAAGACATTATTATTGGCCTGCCCGCTGCTGCAGTAGGCATGTGGGGGCCACATTGGTTTACCTCTGATTGGGTTATCGGCACTTGGATTAGCACCATGATTATCACTCTTTATGGGCTGTTAGCCGGTAAAGCACGTAAAGTGCCTGCGTTAGTGTATATTATCCAAGGGGTGATCATTTTAGTGCCAGGAAGCCGGATCATCGTTGGTGCCAGTGAGTCATTCTTTGCCACTGCAATATTGCCTATCCCCAGTATTGGTATGTCAGCATTATTGATGTTTTGTTCGATTATGGCAGGGCAGATCATGGTTTATTCTATTTTCAATGACCGCTTTTTGTTTAACCATAAACGCAACTAATCGATATTAATTGAGAAAAACTAAACACATGAAAAAAGCGCCTAATGGCGCTTTTTCGTTGTCATGTTTTATCGACGTTTTTTGATTATCGATTAGACTGTCACATCGCGACGAATTGCTCTGCCAGGCTTAGCATCCATAAGCAATTGTCCCTTATCAATAATCGATTGGCCATTGACTAGTACATGCTGCATACCCACTGAAAGCTTATTGGGCTCAGTAAATGAGGCCATATCTTTAAAGCTATTGAGATCAAATACCACTATGTCAGCATCTTTACCCACTTGCATACGGCCTTTGTTACGCATTTGCGGCACAGCATCTTCGATGATATGACACGCATTGAGGCTGGTGCGCTTCATTGCCTCGACTAAATTGACTTCTTTATACTCAACCACGTATTTATTTACAAAGCGGGCAAAACACCCGACCGAGCGGGGGTGAGCAAAAGCATCGTTAGGCAATGGCCATACATCACCTTCAATCAATTTACCTTTGCTGTCCATCCACGGCATGGCATCAGAGGCAATAGCGGCGTTAGGAAACAACACCGAACGCTTCATCATGCGTAAGTCTTCTTTACTGTCGTCAGGCTTTAAGAAGTGAATAACGATCACTTCACCAGGGTTGGTTTTTCGTAGTTCATCGATTTTGGTTTGGGTCATAGGTACGCCATTGGCTTCCATGTAACTTGCATCGGGAACGCCAAAGCGGTCAATCCATTCTGGGCCAGCAAATAAGGCCGCGCCCACAGGTGTTGAGCCTGCGCCATAGGGGTAAGCTTCAGTGGTAATCGGCAAACCAGAATCAACAGCTTCTTGCACTAGGTCGGCGCAATCATCAATGTCTCGCACCGAGGTACTGTTGAGGTGACAAATATGCATATGTGCCCCAGTGGTGGCGGCTAAACTGATTAACTCTTGATAGGCTTCAAAGCTTGATCTGGGCTCCATGCCGTTGGCATAACGTACATGGGTGAAGGTCGGTACATCAAAACTTTTGGCCAGTTTAGCTAAGCCGTAATACTCTTTATGGCCATAGGCGGGAGCATAACCGCCATTAATACCAATCCCTAAACCACCTTCTTTTAAGCCTTGTTCAACATCAGACAATATCGTATTTAGCTGTGCGTCGGTGGCGAGATCATTTTGCCAATTTTTTAAACTAAAGGCATTCTGAAACCAAGTAATGGTGCCATCTGCGGGCGAAATTTCACTTTCAATTGCCATAATGCGGGCATAGGTCCAAGCTACTGAGGCGCCGTAGTTAATTGGGCGACCTTCTTTAGCTGTGTCATCATAATACTTACCAATGGGTAATAGGCCTGATTCCAACTCAAGGGCGGTGGTGACACCATCGAAGGCTTGAGCTCTGGCTGCGGGTAATTGTTGTCCATGGGCGTGAAGGTCGATAAAGCCAGGGGCAACCACAAGCCCGCTGGCATCAATGACTTTTTTACCTGTGAGCTTTTCTGTCGATATAGCGGCAATTTTGTCGTCTTTAATGCCTACATTGCGTACGGCATCTAAACCCGTTTCGGCATCAATGACACGGCCATTAGTAATCACTACATCAAACGGGCCTGTTTGATTTGGCATTAACTGTGGCTTTTGTGGACCCTTGTTAGTTTCTGCTGTGGCAGTCGATGAAAGTGTTATTGCAGCGGCGCCAATAGCCAGTTTTTTCATGGTATCGCGCTTGGTTTGATCAACTTCAGCGGTTAATTTGTCATCTTGATTTAACTCGGACATCATTTACTCCTTTCTCGCCAGTATCCTTGATTATCATGCTATTAATTATCAGCCAAGCATTTACAGCTTGTCATTAACAGCTTTAGTGGGCCGTTTACTGCATAGTCGTTTTATATTTAAACCACTAAGCTAGCTAACTTTTCACGCATTATTTTTTCGTCCATGCCACCTTTGGGGGCAATAAAGACTAAACGGGTTGCTCTTGCTTCATCGTGTTCCCACGGCTCGCCAACAGTGACATTGGCGCGTTGGCCAGTACATTGAAATATACAGCGATGATCAGGTCGATCAGATAAATTTAAAATACCTTTCATGCGGTAGGCATCGACTGAAAACTGCTGTAATAGCGGATAGAGGCTTTGTAAAGACAGCGGCTTGTCGGTTTCGAAGCTAAAAGTATCAAAGCTGTGGTTTACATGGTCATGATGGTTGCATTGGCTGTGGTCATGGTCTGCACCTTGGTGCTGACAAGTATGCTCATGGCTAAGTTTTACTAACCGCTCAGGTACATCAAATAAAATCGGTAGTGCGACGTTTCCAAACTCCATTTCAACCAGTTTGGCAAAAGGGGCTTGGGTTTGGCACCATGCTTTAACTTTTTCCAGCTGCTCAGTTGCCACTAAATCAACTTTATTAACTAACACGATATCGGCGACTTGTATTTGTTGCTCTGACAAGCTGGCCATTGAACCTTCTAAACTTAAAATATTCTCAGCATCGATAGTGGTGATAATCGCGTTCAATGGCGCGTGAGCTTGTAGTTCAGGATCTTCAAATTGCAATGCCACTTCTTTAGGTTCGGCAATACCTGAGGTTTCAACAATAATATGATCAGGGCGCTCTTCAAGTGCCAGTATGCGCATCACTGAGACCACTAAACCTTCGGCAAGATTGCAACACACACAGCCATTTTCGAGGCTAATCATATTGTCGCTTTGGGATTTTACTAGCTCTGCATCGACATTAATTGAACCAAAGTCATTTACGATAACGGCCATACGCATGCCATCGGCATTGGTTAGGATATGGTTTAACAGGGTGGTTTTCCCGGCACCTAAAAAACCCGCTAAAATGGTCACAGGAATAGGTTTTTTATTCATTGACGTTTCTCTATATGATTTACTTTTTAACGAAAAAGCTCGGTATTACCCGAGCTTTATGATTTTAGGCATAATGGTTATGCAACCACTGGATTACGAACTGCTAAGCCAGGATTTACATCTAAATGCAATTCACCATTTTCGATAATAGGTGTACCATTTACGATCACATGATGCATCCCTTCTGAGAGTGCATTAGGCGCATCAAAGGTCGCTAGCACTTTGATTTCGTCAAGTTTAAATAAGACTAAATCAGCATCTTTACCCACTTGAATACGGCCTTTGTTTTTCATTTGAGGAACACTGTTTTCTAATATTCGACACGCATTTAAGCTCGTACGCTCCATCGCTTCGAGTAGTGTAACTGCTTTGTATTCATTGAGGTATTTACTGATAAAGCGAGTAAAACAAGCAAGCGATCTTGGATGAGCAATAGCATCACTTGGTAATGGCCATACATTACCTTCGATTAATTGCCCCTTAGGGTTCATCCATGGCATTGCATCGGATGCAATGGCTGCGCCTGGAAATAATACTGAGCGGTCCATTTTATGGCGATCGGATTTACTTTCATCAGGTTTTAAAAAGTGCATTACTACCACTGTACCTGGCGCATTTGCTTGAAGCTCAGTGACTTTTTCTTGTGTTAAGGCTTTACCATTTGCTTCCATGTAGCTTGCACTTGGCACTCCCCAGCGCTCTAGCCAGTCATCACCGCGGAAAACTTCTGCGCCGATCACTGATGAACCAGCACCGTAAGGATAAGCTTCTGTTGTCACCGATAAGCCTGCATCAACCGCATCTTGAACTAAATCAGCACAATCTTCGATATCTTGCACTGAGGTACTGTTAAGGTGACAAATATGCATGTGTGCACCGGTGGTTGCCGATAAACTGATCAGTTCTTGGTAGGCTTCAAAGCTTGATTTAGGCTCTGCGCTATTTAAGTAACGCACGTGGGTATAAGTAGGCATTTCATAGCGTTTAGCTAGCTTTGCTAATTCGTAGTACTCTTTATGGCCATAACCTGGTGCATAGCCAGCGTTAATACCAATGCCCAAACCTCCCTCTTTAAGGCCTTGCTCAACATAGTTTAAAATGGATTTAAGCTCATCTTTTGTCGCAAGGGTGTTTTGCCAGTTATTTTTAGAAAATGCTTGTTGAAACCAAACAATCGTACCGTCTGCTGGTGGCATTGTGGGCTCTTTTGCCGTGATACGAGCATAAGTCCATGCAACAGAGGCGCCGTAGTTAATAGGGCGGCCCTCTTTGGCTGTGTCATCATAGAATTTAGCAATAGGTAGCAACCCCGACTCCATTTCAAGAGCGGTGGTTACACCATCAAATGCTTGTGCTCGTGCAGCCGGAAGCTGTTGACCATGCGCGTGCATATCAATAAAGCCCGGCGCAACCACTAAGCCTGTGGCATCAATGACTTTTTTGCCTTGTAATTTATCTGTTGAAATGGCGGCAATACGATTGCCTTTAAGGCCGACGTTACGAATGGCATCTAATTTAGTTTCAGGGTCAATGACCCGGCCATTTTCAATAACAATATCAAATGGGCCCTTTTCATTGGCCATTAGCTTAATTTGCTGCTCAGTGAGTTTGTCTGATGCGGCTTGCAAAACTGAGGCAAATGGAAGCGCTGCAGTACCAACAGCGCCCGCTGCAAGCTTAGTTAGCGTAGTACGCTTTGACTGGTCGACATTGTTAGTGGTTAAATCATTTAGCTTGGTATCGTCTTTCATTTTTTATCCTCATTTATTCATGTAATAAAAATAGTAAAAACTGGCAACATGTGAAACGGCAAGCACCATAAAAGCTACTTTAAACAGCTTTGCTCTAAATTTGGATAATGTAAAGCACACTTTGATACTTTTGTTGCGCAAGCGTGTCTTTGGGGGCGAATAATAAATATTTCAGGGCTTAGGGTTACGGCTTTGTTGGCTTCGGTTGCTCGTATCGCTTTGAGTTTGTTACTGATATTGCGTTAATGATAAAATTTTGCCGCTGTAAAACTTATTACTGATATTAATTAATAGCATAGATTAGAGGAACTCACATTTGAAGGATCTAACCCTTCAAGTTTTGACCAACCTTGGCCAATAATAAATAAATGATAGGTGATAACTGACTAAATGATAGGTCATGAGTTTTTATATGTAGTAGGCTGGATCTTGAGTGGGCGATAGAGTTGGGTAGGTGATAGAGTTGAGTAGGTGATAGAGTTGAGTAGGTGATAGAGTTGAGTGAAAGGTAGAGATTGAGTGAAAGGTAGAGATTGAGTCAAAGTGGTGGCTTGTATTGCATTGGCGGGTAAACACTTTCTCAACAGTCACAGTTATGGCCTAAAAGGCAATAACTGCAACAGCTGAAAACGGATAACCATCCCCTGGTTAGACTGACTTATGTAGCAGGTCTAGGTAACGGGTTCAATCGCTTGATGTGGATTGCGGCTATCTTGCCCTTGAGGCAGATTGCGCATTAAAATTGCTTTATCCAGCTCGACTTCTGCCGGCACAGCTAAGAATACAAAGTGCCCTGAACCTAACCCGGCTTCTACTGATTCACCTTTGCGATTAACTAATTCTGAAATGGTTAAGGTGATATTGCCTTGCGGGGTCATCAATTCAACACTGTCACCGACAGAGAACTTGTTCTTAACGTCAATTTCAGCTGCGCCGGCATCATTGCGTTTACCGGTAAATTCACCAACAAATTGTTGGGTATCACTGATTGAGTAGCCGTAATCATAGTTCTGGTATTCGTCATGAACGTGACGACGTAAGAAGCCTTCGGTATAACCACGATGCGCCAAGCCTTCAAGGTTATGCATTAGCGTGCGGTCAAAATCTTTACCTGCCACAGCATCCTCAATGGCTTGACGATATAACTGTGCGGTTCTCGCTACGTAATAAAAAGATTTAGTACGGCCTTCAATTTTTAATGAGTCGACACCCATTTTGGTTAAACGCTCAACGTGTTGAATGGCACGTAAATCTTTTGAGTTCATAATATAAGTACCATGCTCATCTTCATAAGCAGGCATATATTCGCCTGGGCGTCCTGGTTCTTGCAATAACACCACTTCACTTGATGGCTGACCTGCGCCCAATGTTGGCGGCGTCTCTAACTGCACACCATGTTGGTCAACAAGCCCTTGTGGGTTTACCGCAATAATGTCACCGGTTTCAGTTTGCTTGGCTTCATGGACATCGTACTTCCAACGACAAGCATTGGTGCAAGTGCCTTGGTTAGGGTCGCGCTTATTGATGTAACCAGAGAGTAAGCAACGGCCTGAGTAAGCCATACATAATGCGCCATGGACAAATACTTCTAATTCAATATCAGGGCATTGCTGACGAATTTCTTCAATTTCATCTAACGACAATTCTCGAGATAAAATAACGCGTTTAATACCTTGTTGCTGCCAAAACTTCACCGAAGCCCAGTTAATGGCATTGGCTTGTACTGATAAATGCACTACTTGATCAGGAAAGGCTTCACGTACCATCATGATAAGGCCAGGATCTGACATGATTATGGCGTCAGGTTTCATCGCCACGACAGGTTCCATATCACGAATGTAGGTTTTTAGCTTGGCATTGTGGGGCGCAATGTTGCTGACCACATATAATTTTTTATTGAGCGCATGGGCTTCCTGGATCCCCATGGCGAGGTTTTCCATTTTGAAGTCATTATTACGAACTCGAAGGCTATAACGAGGCTGACCGGCATATACAGCATCTGCACCGTAGGCAAATGCGTAGCGCATATTTTTAAGGGTTCCAGCTGGAGACAATAGCTCTGGTCTAAACATAATAACTCTCAATTTGATGAAAACTCGCACACAGCGCGGGGGCGGCATTTTACTGAAGTATGGCTGCTGAATGCAAATTTTTCCTCTGTGATTGCGGTTACAGTCAAATTTGATCATCTTTAATGGAATAAAATCCCCATAGTCGTTCTTTTTCTTTATTCAAATAAGCCACATAACTGGTACAATTGCTTACAAAGCGATAATAATAATACAACGGGCTGAATTGATGACGACTGAACACCAACTCCTAGTGGGTTTACTGAAAAAGCTTAAAGATGACGCATTGGTACTGCCAACGCTTCCTGAAGTTGCCATGAGAGTGCAAGAGGTGGTATCAAACCCTAATAGCAGCTTGAAGCAAGTGGGTGATATTATTGGCCAAGATGCGGCGATTTCGGCGCGCATTATTAAGGTGGCAAATAGTGCATTGTATAGCCGTGGTAAAAAAGCTGAAAATATCAGTGCTGCGGTTAATCGAATTGGCTTAATGCAGATTAAAACCATTGTCACTTCAGTGGCGTTAGAGCAACTTTTTATCTCAACCAATGAAATGGTATGGGAGGTGATGGATGAAGTATGGCAAACCTCCATTGAAGTGACAGCAGCGGCAGGGGCATTACTTGCAATTTATAATAAGCGCAACCCCAGTAAAAGGTTAGATGCTGAAACATTGACCTTGGCTGGCTTAGTGCACAATATTGGCGCGCTACCTGTGTTATCAGAAGCTGAAACAAGGCCTGATACCTTTACCAGTATTGAACAATTACGCGGTCTCGTACGTAAAATGCAAGGGCCAATAGGTCGAGCTATTTTAAAAACGTGGGACTTTGCCCCTGAAGTGATGGAAGTGGTTGAGCGCTGGGCTGATTTGCATTACATCTCTGAGCAGGTCACTTATTTAGACTTTATTCGCTCAGCGGCCTATTACTCTGGTGAGTTAAGAGCAGGTCCCGAGCTTGAGCAGCGGTTAGCATTATTTGCCACAAGAGGCTTACCAGTTACCCCTGAAGATTTAGAGAGTGATGAGTTTTTAGATGTTTATCATTCGATAAAACAGAGTTATCAATAAGCATAAATTCAAGCCCGATGGCTATTGAGTTAACGCTAATAAGGCTAACGCTAATAAAGCAAGATAATAGAGGCACTCGGTTGTGTTAACTGTTGAAATAATGATCATTGTGTTTATTGGCTTAGTTTTGCTGCTCGGTATTGTACTGGGTGGCTATTTTCAGCAAGGGCGCTTTATTAATGAGTTAACCCAAACCCTTGATGTCAATAGTAGCAATAAACTACCGTTAAGTTTCAAACATACCCCTCGGGCTTTTAAACCCCTTATTCGCAATCTAAATCAACTACACAAAAATAATCCTGTTAATCTTGATCGTGACAAACTAACAGGACTGTCCAATCGAGTGGGCTTTAAACGCAAAATGTTTGCCAAAATGCCAGCGACCGAAGGTATGTTGATTTTGGTCGATATTCAACAGTTTAGATTTGTGAATGACTTATTTGGCTTTGTTTTTGGCGATCAATTATTGCAAGCATTTGCAGTGAGGATTAAAGGCTTAACTACCCCCCCTGCGTTTGTATCGCGAATGAATGGTAATGAGTTTTTGCTTTTTTATCCCAATTCATTATTGAGCCAGGATTTACAGGATATGAAGCAGCATTTCCAACGACCATTTGAAATTGCTCAAACGCCAATCTGTATTAAAGTTCAACTAGGTGTATTGGAGTTAAATAAACACCATGCTGATGTCAGTTTAATGCTAAGAAGGCTGGATTTAGCCCTTAAAAAAGCTAAGCGCAGCAGTGGCTCTGTTGCTTTTTATAATCAAGATGATGATAAAGCCCAATATCGTGAATTATTAATTATCAATAGCTTACCAAAAGGTTTAAAGCAGAATCAATTGTACATGGTATATCAACCAAAGCTGGACATGAACTCTGGTGCTTGTCATCAAGTTGAAGCACTCATTCGTTGGAAACATGCTGGTCTTGGTGACATTTCTCCTTCGGAGTTTATTCCATTAGCTGAGCATACTGGCATTATCGATTTAGTTAGCCATTGGGCGCTGGATGAAGTGTTAAAACAACAGGTTAAGTGGATTAACAAAGGTTTAAATATCAAAGTGGCAGTGAATTTGTCCACCAAAGATTTAGAGAATAAACAGCTTCCGATCATCATAAGCAGTAAGTTGCTGCAATATAAAGTGCCTGCGCAAAACTTGACCATAGAAATTACTGAAAGCGCCTTGATGATTGATTTGAACAGCACCATAGAAACGCTAAATACCCTCAGAGACATCGGCGTCTCCATCGCCATTGATGATTTTGGCACCGGCCACTCTTCTCTTGCTTACCTGCGCCATCTTCCAGTGGATGAGGTAAAGATTGATAAAGCATTTTTGGACGATTTTAATTGTGATTTACAAGCTAACAAAATTGTCAAAACCAGCATAGATTTAGCTAGTAGCTTAGGGTTTAATGTCACGGTTGAAGGGGTCGAAACAAAGGCGGTATTTGATACCTTGATTGGATTTGGCGCCAATACCATCCAAGGGGATTATTTTAGTAAACCCCTTCGGCCTAGTGAGTTAGAGCATTGTTTAGCTCAGTTAACTTATCCGGTTAGCGCGACGTAATTTATTGCTAAATAGCTAATCTTGACCAAATTGTGATCGTAACTGTGCGATCAGCTCAACTGGCATCGGCGCCATTTGTCGTTGTTGATTCATACAAACCATTTCTATGGTTGCCGTCACAGCAGGCTTGTTAGCATTAGGTCGCCAAATTTCCTGTTGCCACACAGTACGATATTTACTTTCAAAATAATATCGAGTGCGAACATCAACAATATCTGCAAACTCAACCCCATCATGACAAAGCATATCGGTGCGATACACTGCAAATCCCAATTGTTGTAGCTGCCATAAGCTATTTAGTACATCGGCCCCAATAACATGCTCTCTGGCTCTTTCGAAATACTTTAAAAAGTTAGGATGATACACAACCCCAGAAAAGTCGGTGTCTTCATAATAGATTTGCACCGGAAAGTGAAATATTGGGCTATATGCTATTGTTTTTGTGCTCATTCGCTACTCAGTTAGGCTGATTTGGTTATTAAGGTAAAACGGATGCTTATTGTCACCTATTTAAACCACTTTAAACAGACTCTTGCTGTTGATATACCTCAGTTACATACTGCTCAGGCCTGCAACGATATTGCATTGTGAGTAGCTTTAAGCATCACAGTCAAACTGATGCTTAATTTTTAGCTGACCTTTTGCTGCATAGACAATGGCAGTAATTGTGTTTCCCCAGTAAGCATTTGGTAAGCGCTATCGGCGTTGACCGCTGGGCTGAAGATATAACCTTGGCCTACATGACATTGATACTGAATTAACTTTAATAATTGCAGCTCGGTTTCAATACCTTCGGCAACAATTTGCATATTCAAGTCCTTACCGAGATTAATAATGTTTTTAAGTACATTACCAGCCGCTTTGTTATCGATAAAGTTATCGATAAAGCCTTTATCAATCTTTAAGGTATCTAGCGGGAAATGGGTCAGGTAATTCAATGAAGAATAGCCTTTGCCAAAGTCATCTAAACTAATCCTGATATGCAGTTGATGCAGCTGGTTAAGTACTTTTTCAGCGACTTCCACGTTTTCAATTAATAATGATTCGGTAATCTCCAGCTCCAGTTTCTCGGCAGGAAAACCTGTTTCAACTAAAATCGCTTCAATTTGCTGGCAAATATCCGGCTGTGATAGTTGCACTGGCGAAATATTGACTGAAATATTGCCACTTAATAGCCCTTGCTGATGCCATTGATTGCCGGTTATGCAGGCTTGTCTTAATACCCAGTAGCCGATCTCAATAATTTGACCGTTACTTTCAGCTTCTGGAATAAAGCGATTAGGCGGGATCATGCCTTCTTTAGGGTGAAACCAACGCAGTAATGCTTCAAAGGAGCTGATCTCACCGCTGACTAAACAGACTTTCGGTTGATAAAATAACTCAAATTCACCATTCTCTAATGCCAGTTGCAGTTGCTGTTTGATAGTGATTTTTTCTTGCAGGGCGATGGAGAGCGCCTCATTAAAAAAGTATGCACTATTACGGCCTGCATGCTTGGCGGCATACATTGCCGTGTCGGCGTGCTTTAGCAAGGTCTTAGCATCTTGGCCATCTTCAGGGTAACAGGCGACCCCAATACTCGCTGAAGTACTGATCCAATGCTGTTGTACCTGGTAACCGCAATTAATGGTTGCTCTTATCCGTTCAACAATAGTCACTAATTGAGCCAACTCACCAGGATTTCGAATGATAATGGCAAATTCATCGCCACCTAATCGAGCTAATAAGTCATCCCTTTTTATATTGGCTTTTAAACGCTGACTGACCTGAATAATAAGCTCATCACCAATGTCATGGCCCATGGTGTCATTCACTTCTTTGAAATAATCAAGGTCGATAAAAACAATGGCTGCGTGAGTATTTTTAATGCTAATGGACGCTTCAAGTTTGCTATTAAATTGGAAGCGATTCGATAACCCCGTTAACGCATCAAAGTTCGCTCTTTTTCTAAGTTCAGTAATTTTTTGATGGCGAGTTAATAGGTATAAAAACAGTAATAAGGCACATATTATCAGCAAGCTAATAATGGCGTAATGCCACCAAGCTTGGTTTATTTTAAAAGCAAATATGGCTTGATGAGGGCTCCATAGGCCGTCGCTATTACTCCCTTGTACGATGAAGTTATATTCACCGGCACTGAGGTTAGTATATGTGGCAGTGTTGGTGTTACCGACATAGGTCCACTCTTTATCAAACCCTTGCAGCATATAGCGATACTGGTTTTTAGTGGGGGCACTGAAGTCTAATGAGGCAAAGGTAAACTGGACCATATTTTTTTGATAATCTAGGCTTAACTTAGCGAGCTGATTATTACTATTAGGGCCAATATATTCTTGGTTAGCAACAAGTGCCGAAGTAATATGCACTTGAGGCTGAAAGTCATTTCTTGTTAGCTGCTGGGTGTCAATTTTAAAGGCACCATGATTAGTGCCAATAAGTAACTCGTGGTTTCTTATTGCTATTGCACCATCTGAAAATGAACTGTCTTTTTGAGTGATGGCACTGGGGTATTGGGTGATTTTATTGGTTTTTGTATCCATGTGCGCAAATTTAGCTTGCGAGGTGATCCATAAATTTCCTTTACCATCACCCACCACGCCCTTGAGGGTATTGCTGGTAAACCCATGCTCTTTGGTGAAGTACTGGATGTTTAATTCATCACTCCATTTCTCGCCAATCTCAATTTTAGCCAGCCCTAACCCTTGAGTGGCAACCCAAATAATATTATCTTCATCTTGGTAAATTTTGACGGTGCGAATATTTTCAACCTCACTGCCTAGAGGCAAGTGTTTCACTTCATCAGTTTCAGGGTTAATTCGGAAAATAGCATTGGTTGTGGCCATCCATAATTCGCCGTTATGAATGATTTTCTTATCAAAGGCAAAGTTACCTCCAGAGCGATATGCATTATCGTAGTGCTCGAAATAGCGCTTTAAAATGCCTTTATCAGGATTGAACAGTATTAAACCCACGTCTAAATAACCGCTTATCCAAACATTGCCTTTGTTGTCAGGTATGGCGAGGTAAAACTCATTACTGGGGAATCCATGGGGGTTGTCAGGGCTATTACTAAAATGCCTTAAAGTATCATTATCAATATTATACTGTGATAAGCCATTGGCACCCGCTATCCATAAATTGTTTTGTTCATCAACAATGGTGCTATAGGGTTCATTGATCACAGCATCTGTTATTGGCGCTATGGTAATTGTTTCTGTGCCAGCGTTAATCTTATCGATACCTTTATCAGTGGCTATCCATATATTATTTTGTTTATCGGTATCAAACCAATAAACGAAATTACCTGATAACTCGGGTTTAAAAGGGTGAGGGCGATATAATCGAGAGCCTTGTTTAAAGCTTGAGTAGCGCGATACACCATTGCCAGTGCCGAACCAAATACCGTTTGAATAATCGATTAAGATGCTTGCAACGTAATCATCAGCAAGTGAATTATCATTATAATCTTGATGTTTGATATGGCTGAAGGTCATGGTATCGAGTTGTAATCTTGTGGCACCATGATCGTGCGCAATCAACAGGGTATTGTTATCTTCAGCGGTAATGTAAAAAATTTGATTTGAAGCGAGTTGCTGGGAGGAGGGATTATCCCCTTGATGTTGAAATACCTCAGTAGCCAGTGTTTCAGGGTTAAACTTGATTAAGCCACTTTGATAAGTGCCAATCCACACAAGGCCATCTTCAGCCTGATACACGGTCGATAAGCTTCCGTCAAAGATCTCTTGGGTGCGCTTATCGTTAAAATTGACTAATTCCAGTTTCTGCTTCAGCCGATTTACCTTGGCCAAGCCAAAGTCTGAGGTTACCCAAATGTTATGGTTACTATCGTAAAAAAAGCCTGCGATAGAGGTATCATATGCTTTATCCGTTTCAACTTCATAGAGGAAGTAGGGGGTAAAGGTTTGAGTGTCTATATTATAGTGACTGACACCAGAGCCGGTGCCAAACCATAGATCGTTATTATCATCTTCAAATATATCTATTATCCAACTGGAACCTAAGCCATTACTTGATGATTTCATATCATGAATAATAATCTGATTATCTGTGGTTAACTGATTTAGACCATCTTCGGTTGCTATCCATATATCACCATTTGTATCCTCGTGGATTTTAGTGACGTAATTGTTTGATATATGGTGTTTATCATTTAATGAAAATTGGAAATTGGTGAAGTTAACCCCATCATAGCGACTGGCACCCGCATCGGTACCAAACCAGATAAAGCCATTTTTTTGTTGATAAAGGGTAGTAATACTCGAAGAAGGTAGACCGTCACTGATGGTCAGGGTTTCTAATCGAAATTGTTCGCCATAGCTTTGAGGCGTAAAAAAAACAGTGACGCAGGCGCAAGTGATTAACAATACAAACTGCTTTAACGCTCCAAACATCGACTAGCCTCAATTATTATTATTTTTTATTAATGAAGTTCGCTAGTAATTCTACATAAATTTAGAAGTGATGTAATGCGGATAAACAGCACAATATGGGAAGTGAGCACTGTGACCATATAGGAAAGCCTAGTTAGTTGTTTATATTGGTATTTTAAAACATACTAGCCAGCTTATATATGTGTATATATTTGTTTACACGAAGCCGAAGAGTGATGAAAAATGTGACAGTTAAAGTAGCAAGTCATGGTTAATCGCGATATGGCTGCCAGTGACATCAAGCAGTGACTTTGCTGTTAAAGGCGCAACGCTGATCACTTGGGTATTACAGCCATATTTTTGTGCTACTTTGGCAAGCAATAAATCAAAGTCACCATCGCCAGACAATAAAATTACCTTATCGACATGCTCGGCAATATCAAGAATATCTATGGTAATTCCTACATCCCAGTCGCCTTTGGCGCTGCCATCACTGCGCTGAATATAAGGTTTGAGTTTGACTTCAAAACCTATGTGTTTTAATGCATCTTGAAACTTTCTCTGACCGTCGTCTGCAGGGGCAATGGCATAAGCAATAGCATGTTCAATGTGATATTGCTGACTCAGTAATTTATATAAAGCGCGGTAATTGAATGAGCGCCCAAAAGCTTGTTTACAGGTGTAATAAATGTTTTGTACATCAACAAAAATAGCCACTTTTTCCATTTTTACACCTGTATTAAAGTCATTAAGTTAAGGTCGTTGTTTTTGCGCCTCAATAGCATCATTGAGTTGTTGTTCAACATACCCGGGTGAATGCGTTGCCCCTGAAATGAGTCGATACATGGCAGGAATAACTAATAAGGTCACTAGAGTAGCAAATGCCATCCCAAAGAACACTACTGTACCCACAGCTATTCGACTTTCCGAGCCTGCACCTGTTGACATAATGAGTGGAATTGCGCCGATTAGAGTGGTAAAAGCAGTCATTAAAATCGGTCTTAAACGACGAGCTGAGGCGTCGATAATGGCTTGCTCTATTTCAAGGCCTTTATCTCGCAGCTGGTTGGCAAACTCAACAATCAAAATACCATTCTTAGTCACCATACCAATGAGCATTATCATGCCTATCTGGCTATAAATATTTAACCCCTGACCGGTTAAATAAAGCCCTAAGAAGCCGCCAAAGATCCCCATTGGTACGGTAAACATCACCACTAATGGGTTGATGAAACTCTCGAACTGCGCCGCCAGAACTAAATAGGCAACCAATAGCGCTAAACCAAATACGATAAATACGCTGCTCTGGTTTTCTTTAAAATCCTTCGACTCACCGGTATAGGACACATTTATATCACTGGGGAGCATCTCAATGGCTTTTTGGTCCAGAAAATCTAATGCTTCACCGAGTGTATAACCCGCGCCTAAATTCGCCTTTAAGGTTATCGATTTTTGCTTATTTAAATGGCTTAGCTTTTGCGCTGAAGCCACTTCTTCTATCTTGGTAATGGTATCAAGGGTGATAAGTTCACCGGTTTTAGTGCGCATATATATCTGACTCAAATCAGCCACGCTATTAAAACTATTTTCATCACCACGTAAGTAAACATCGTATTCTTCACCGCGTTCGATGAAGGTGGTTTCACTTTTGCCGCCCAGCATAATTTCTAAGGTGTCGGCTACTTCTGAGACACTGACGCCCAGCTCTGCAGCGCGTTGCCTATCAACACTCACCAGTAATTCGGGGGTGGTTTCTGCATAATCAAGATCAGCGCCTTCTAGAAGTGGGCTATGATCCGCTTCAAGTTGCAGTGCCTGTGCCCATTTAAATAGCTCCTGATAATTAGAACCACCTAACACAAATTGTACCGGCTCACTGGATTGGCCTCTAAAGCCAGGCAACATTGGCCGAACCATAACGTCAGCAATGCCATCAAGTGCTTTAGCGATAATGCCTAAAGATTGCTGGGCATTAATATCACGGTCTTGCCACTCTTCTAATTGGATAATCACAAAGCCGGTCTGGTCGCCTGCGCGGCCACCAAAAGCAGGCGCTTGAATACTAAATGACTTAATAACACCATCGCCTAACATGGGCAGTAGTCGCTGCTCGACAATATCCATGTTGGCCGCCATGCGGTTATAGCTGGTGCCTTCAGCGCCTTTAACAAAAGCAAACACTACACCGCGATCTTCTTGTGGTGCTAGCTGTGCTGGTACTTGGTTGAGTAACCAGCCACTACCAATCACACAAGCAATAATGATAATAGGCGCGATATAGCGGTATTTCACCGCTTTTGAAACCAGCTTACGGTATTGCTGCTCTAGGCGCTCAAAAAGGTCATCAACCCACAGATTAAATCGATTAGGTTTGACGTTAGCCTTAAGTAATTTACTACCAAGTACTGGGGTTAAGGTTAGGGCAATGAGTGATGAAAACAGCACTGATACAGCCAACATGACTGAGAATTCAGTAAATAGCAGCCCCACCATACCCTCCATAAAGGAGATAGGTAAAAATACCATGACCAGTACCGCTGTGGTTGCCATTACAGCAAAACCAACCTCACGGGCACCTTTGTACGCGGCAAGTATCGGTGGCTCACCTTTTTCGAGGTGATGAAAAATATTTTCTACTACTACAATGGCGTCATCGACCACTAAACCAATGGCGAGGATCAGTGCCATTAAGGTTAACAAGTTGATTGAAAAGCCAAAGCTATTGGCCGCAATAAAAGCAGAAATTAATGATACCGGAACCGTCACCGCAGGGATCAATGTGGCTCTCACTTGGCCAATAAAAATGTATAGCACCAGTATCACTAAAATAGCAGTGATAATAATAGTGTTATACACCTCATCAATAGAACGAGATATAAACACGGTAGAGTCATAATCTACCGCGAGGGCTGTGCCATCAGGAAGAAACTGCTGAATGTTATCAACCTCTTGATGAACCAATTTAGCGACATCTAAAGGGTTAGCATCTGATTGGGCAATAATGCCTAAACTAAGGTTAGGAACACCATTACTTTTAAAGGTTGAGTTTTCATTCTCTGCACCGATAAATACATCAGCGACGTCTTTTAGATAAATCGGACTGCCATCTTCTGCAGTACGTACAACCAAATAATCAAAATCATCTGGATTATTATAAAGTCTGGCCGTTCTCACAGTCATAACAGTGGTGTCATTACGGACCTCACCACCTGGGGTTTCAACATTTTCAGTATTTAAAGCAGAGACGATATCATTGGCTGACACGTTACGCCCGGCCATAAGTTCAGGCTTTAACTGAACGTACATGACTTTATATAATCCACCAGTGATTGAAATAGAACTCACTCCGGAAATTAAGTTAAATCTGTCCTCTAGCACCCGTTGGGAGTAATCAGTTAACTGGGTCCTATCCATCGTCGATGAGCTTAAATTGACATAGATTGCCGGCTCCCCAGAGCCATTGTCTTTAGAGACCACAGGATCGTTAGCTTCATCAGGTAAGCGTCTTTGAGCGCGTGCGACAGCATCGCGAACATCACTTACCCCTTCGGTTAAATTCCAGCCTAATAAGAAGGTTACAGTAATGCGCGACATGCCATTGCGGGTTACTGAGGTAATTTCATCAACACCACTGATCCCGGTTAATTCATCTTCAATGGTGGTGGTGATCTGGCTTTCCATAATGGTTGCCGAGGCGCCATCATAGGTGGTCATTACAGTTACCACAGGGCTTTCTACATCAGGCATTTCTCTGATTGAAAGCTTAGACAGTGATACCAGTCCAAATACCCCTAAAAGCAGGCTCAGTACGATGGCGACAACAGGGCGTTTTACCGAAACGTCAGAAAGCCACATTAACTTTTCTCCAATTCAGTGGTTAGCATTGCGCTGTCATCTTCTTTAGCGATTTTCTCAGTGGTTGAGTTGGTTTGTAAAATATCGACACTGACACCATCACGCATATTGACAAGTCCCTGAACCACCACATTGTCGCCAATTTTAAGGCCATTTGAGATCAACACTTCATTATCAATACGGGCACCAAGAATGACTTCAGTACGTTTAGCAATGTTGTTCTTTCCAATCAAATAGACAAAGCGTTTAGTACCTGAGTATTCAATAGCCTGTACAGGAATGACTGGCTCAGCAATCGCAGGAAAGTTAAGTGTCGCCGCCATCATCATTCCCGGCTTGAGTTGACTATTGGAGTTATCAAACTGCACTCTAACTCGTAAATTTAAGGTGTCTTGATTAATGCGGGAATCAATGGCGGTAATCTCGCCGCTAAAGACTTGTTCAGGCCAGGCTTTACTTTGTGCCGCTACAGGCATACCAATGGATAACATAGATAAATAATGCTCAGGCACTTGCAGGTCGAGTCTCATACTAGAAAGGTCGTCAAATGCCAGTAACTCGGTGCCGACAGCAATCATTTTACCTACACTGAAATCAACTAAGCCAGCGGTGCCAGAAAAAGGCGCATTTAATGAATGGTAATCAAGTTCTGCTTGGGCAGCGGCTAAACGCGCCTGAGCTATATCTACACTGGCTTGTTGGGCATCGATTTCAGTTTGGGTAATGGCATTACTTTTAACTAATTTTTGGAACTCTTTGAGCTTTCTTTTTTCATCAGCAAGGTAAGCCGCGGCTTCTGCTGTTGCCGCTTTGGCTTTGGCGTCGTCTAATTGAACAATGATTTGCCCAGCTTGAATATCTTGATTGGACTGAATATTAATTTGACCGATTTGCCCAGCCACTTGCGAAGAGATATACACTGATTGTTCAGCGTCGAGCTTACCAATCAAAGACAGTGATTGAGATAATTCATGTTGCTCTACAAGCCCTGTAACAACCGGAATAGATTTTTTGGCAGGGCCTTTTTGAGGCGGCGTAGCTTTATTGGCTTGTGAAAAATCACTATAGATGACTGCGGCAGCAACTAAGCTGCAAATGACAATAAGGGGAAGTAATTTTTTCATAATAGAACTCGATGACTCGTTGCTGAATTGCGGTCTATATTAATAAATAATTAGCCATATAAGCGTAAATGAATGTAAAGCAAAGAAGATAAGAGTGTAACTGAACATTCCAATAACAAGCTCATCAACAGTTCGTTGCAACTATAGGCGATTAGCCGATCATTTTGTAATAAATAGATAACATTAGCTTGGCTTATGTTGTTGGTGACTTTTGGTGTTCGACATTGTTACTGTGACAATTTGCTAGCTTATGATATTAACAACCTGCGGCTTAGTTATTCTTCTCATTAAAATAGCTCATTAAGCTAAATGCACTTAAATAAAAAAGCCACTTAGGTAATACCTAAATGGCTTTTTTTACTCGCAGCTTATAGGGCTATTAGTCGAAGTTTTTTTCATGCTCACTATTAGCGGGTTCAATACCCATAAAGTATTCATAACCTTTATCGGTTAAGCTTTTTTTGGAGGTGGCGTTCGCTTGGTTATTGGTATTAACCTGTTTAGGCTTCATTTTTATAACTTGTTTTTTACTGTCTTTGTTTGGCAAGCTGACTAGGTCATTTTGTCGAGACATATTATTGAAGTTATAGTTAAAAACGCCGTTTCCTTGAATGAACTCAACACTCGATTTATCTTGAGACTGGTATGATGCCAAAATGCCATGTTGCCCTAATGGCACCTCATGAAATAATTCTCGGCCTGTACCGATTTTTACCCCATCAATAAACCAATCAGCAGCGACATTACTCACTAAGGTGATCATGGCTGATTTTAACCCTAGCTTTTCATTAATGAGCGAATCAATTTTACTGTTATAAGAAGGCTTGAAAGCCATCTTGATCTTGTAGTTTAAATTACCACTCATGTTCATGCTGGCATCAATAACATCGTATGAAAGCAACACGCTACGATCATTTAAGAATGGATCCGTTTTAATGGTATTAGTGACAATGTAATTTTCAGAATCTTTAAGACAGTCGTTTATTGATTGGAATTTAGAACATAACGTCGAACCGTCTAAATCAACAGATTGGACTGTATCTGGTTTTGATACATCAGCGATTAGACGTTTGGTAATATCACTTTTTAAGGCGGCTAACTGCTCATCTTTATCGGTACGTTTAGTATTAATGGCATCGTACTCGGCCATAATAGTCTTGTACTCTCTACGAAGTGATTTGCCGTCAATATCATATTTGGTTTCTAACTGGTCAATTTTAAGCACCAGTTTTTCGATATCTTGGTAATAAGCATTAATGTTTGAGCGCGATAAAATTTTAGCCGGTAGTTTTGAGATAACGTGATCATACTCAGTTTTCTTACTCTTTATTTCAACACTGAGAGCATGATAATCAGATTCTTTTTTCTTATGAGTCGATAACTTGTCATTGGCAGAAATAAGTAAGCTGTCAATGTTGTATTTTTGCTCAATTTCTTCAAGTGCTTTAGTTTCACTGCTGGTAATAATTTCTAAACCAAATGAGCTGCTTGCATAAAAGCATAAAAACATAAATGTTATTCGACTATATCTCACTGATTTCTCCGTTTTTTCTTAATTTTTTTGGTGTATAGCAATTGCGCCATAACAAATGGTCAACAGTAAAACAATCCGTCAATAATTTTATATTACTGAAGTTGGTATGTCTTTACAAATAGATTGTTGTTTTTGAGTATTTTTTACAACATCGCCACAGCTCACGAAAATTAATTCATCTAGGCCATTTTTATACACTAAGGGATAAGTTGTAAATGATTTTTAAGCTGTTGTTAATTAGTAAAAATAGTCCATATGAATGATGAGTTTGGCAAGGGGCGGATAAACATGAACATAACGGCGCCGCTGCAATATGGTTTGGCGAGTTGTTAATATTTCAATTGTTTTTGGATATGAATTAATGGTGTCATTTTTATGACATTAATCAACAAAACTGCAGCTTTAACCTGTTTAGTGAATTTTTTAGTCATGAGATATAAAAATGCTCCTTTAGACTATTTACTTAAATATGGGTAAATAGTCATAAGGAGCATTTATTAACTTGCATCACCATTGATAGATATCGGCAGTGACGCGATTGTTATTTTGCAATACGTTTGTATTTCAAGCGGTGCGGCTCAATGGCTTCTGCACCTAAGTTTTCTTTCAGCCAAGTGGTATATTCACTGTAGTTACCTTCATAGAAGTTCACTTGGCCTTCATCACGGTAATCAAGAATATGGGTAGCGATTCTGTCTAGGAACCAACGGTCATGGGAAATAACCATGGCACAACCTGGGAACTCTAATAAAGCTTCCTCTAGTGCTCGCAGCGTTTCAACATCCAAGTCATTGGTTGGTTCATCGAGTAATAATACGTTGCCGCCAGCTTGCAATAATTTAGCAAGATGGACACGGTTACGCTCACCGCCTGATAAAGTGCCAATGATTTTTTGTTGATCTCCGCCGCGGAAATTAAAGCGGCCTACGTATGCACGACTCGGGATCTCAGTATTGTTGATACGCATGATATCTTGACCGTCTGAAATCTCTTGCCAAACTGTGTTCTTATCATTCATTGAATCTCGGAACTGTTCAACAGAGGCTATTTGCACTGATTCGCCGACTTCAATGCTGCCGCTATCCGGTTGCTCTGCACCTGAAATCATCTTGAATAGTGTCGATTTACCTGCACCGTTGGCGCCGATGATACCGACAATCGCGCCTTTTGGAACAGCGAAAGTTAAGTCATCAATCAATACTCGGTCACCATATGATTTGGTCAGGTTATTTACTTCAATAACCTTATCACCTAAACGTGGCCCAGGTGGAATAAATAACTCATTGGTTTCATTACGCTTTTGGTAGTCATTGGTGTTCAATTCTTCAAAGCGAGCCATACGGGCTTTGCCTTTAGATTGACGACCTTTAGCACCTTGACGTACCCATTCTAATTCTTTTTGAATGGTTTTTTGGCGGGCGCTTTCAGTGGCAGACTCTTGTTGCAGGCGGGCATCTTTTTGCTCAAGCCATGATGAATAGTTGCCTTCCCACGGTATACCTTCACCGCGGTCTAGCTCTAAAATCCAACCTGCGGCATTATCCAAGAAATATCTATCATGGGTAATCGCTACAACGGTGCCAGTGTAATCTTGTAAGAAGCGCTCAAGCCAAGCTACTGATTCAGCATCCAAGTGGTTGGTAGGTTCATCAAGGAGCAACATGTCAGGTTTTTCAAGTAACAAACGACAAATGGCCACACGGCGACGTTCACCACCAGAAAGCACTGCGATTTTTTCATCCCAATCCGGCAAGCGCAGTGCATTAGCGGCGCGCTCTAATACCATATCAAGGTTATGGGCATCTTGAGATTGAATAATGGCTTCAAGTTGACCTTGCTCTTTTGCAAGCGCATCAAAGTCAGCATCAGGTTCTGCGTAAAGTGCATACACTTCATCAAGACGGGTTAGTGCATTTTTAGCTTCACTGACTGCTTCTTCGATCGCTTCACGTACGGTTTGCGATTCATCCAGCTTTGGTTCTTGCGGTAGGTAGCCGATTTTTAAATCTTGCATCGGGCGAGCTTCACCTTCGATTTCGGTATCTAAACCGGCCATGATACGAAGTAGCGTTGATTTACCTGAGCCGTTTAAACCCAGTACACCAATCTTGGCGCCAGGGAAAAAACTAAGGGAAATATCTTTAAGGATTTGTTTTTTAGGTGGAACAATTTTGCCCACTCTAAGCATGCTGTATACAAACTGAGCCATTTTTATATCTCTTTGACTGGGGGATCGAACTAGGAATAGCACTAATTCTACTCGAATCGAGCAACAACTTAAAACCGATCTTTTTGCCGTTAGCTGTTTACGGTTTTTTTGAAGGAGACTTATGTTGCTGTAGTGGTCACTAAGCAGGGTTTCTGTCAGCTAATAAAGATGATTTTGTGAAATATTAAGCGGAGTGCTTATTGAGCCGTGACAGTCTAATTAATTTGTTGTTAACTCAAGATTATTTCATTGAATCCGCATTTTGCGGGTTAAAAAGTGATATTCGTGACTATTTTCACTGTTCGCGTTGTTATTTTTGTTGATTCATTTTTTAGAAAAGAGTTTTCTTAAAATTGTCACAAGGTTATGAAACTAAGCGTTAATTTGGATTTTTCTATGAAATACAATTGCCGAGCAACTCCATACAAGAAAATACAACTAACACAAGTGCAGTTCATGAGGAATTGCAACTAATTTCATGTTTCAAATGCTGGGATTGTGATCAATTGCGCTGTATCATACCGCGCAACCCTACTATAAGAATTAACAGCTGGAGTGAGTAATGCTGAAAAAAGCTATGAATATCGCAGATTATGATCCACAACTATTTGCAGCAATTGAAGATGAGACTCGTCGCCAAGAAGAGCACATTGAATTAATCGCATCAGAAAACTATACCAGCCCTCGTGTACTTGAAGCGCAAGGCTCACAGCTAACAAATAAGTATGCTGAAGGTTACCCAGGTAAGCGTTACTACGGTGGTTGTGAACATGTGGATATTGCTGAAGAATTAGCTATTTCTCGTGCTAAAGAATTATTTGGCGCGACATACGCAAACGTTCAGCCTCACTCTGGTTCTCAAGCAAACTCAGCAGTTTTCATGGCGCTTTTAGAAGGCGGTGATACTGTTTTAGGTATGAGCCTTGCTCACGGCGGTCACTTAACTCATGGTTCTCACGTTAGCTTTTCAGGCAAGTTATACAATGCGGTACAGTACGGCATTGATGAAGTAACAGGTAAAATTGACTACGCAGAAGTTGAGCGTTTAGCCGTTGAGCATAAACCCAAAATGATCATTGCTGGTTTTTCTGCTTACTCTGGGATCATAGATTGGGGCAAATTCCGCGAAATCGCTGATAAAGTAGGTGCTTACTTATTTGTCGATATGGCGCACGTTGCCGGTCTTGTCGCTGCAGGTATCTATCCGAATCCGCTACCTCATGCACACGTTGTGACAACCACTACCCATAAAACCCTAGCGGGCCCTCGTGGTGGTTTGATTTTATCTGCCATTAACGATGAAGCTATCTATAAAAAACTAAACTCTGCAGTATTCCCAGGTGGCCAAGGTGGCCCATTAATGCACGTTATTGCAGCCAAAGCGGTAGCATTTAAAGAAGCATTAGACCCTGAATTTACCACTTATCAAGAGCAAGTGGTTGCTAATGCGAAAGTGATGGCGAAAACCTTCATTGAGCGTGGCTACAATGTCGTTTCTGGTGGCACCGATAACCACTTATTCTTACTTGATTTAATCAACAAGGATATCACTGGTAAAGACGCAGATGCTGCGCTAGGTCATGCAAATATCACAGTTAACAAAAACTCAGTACCAAATGATCCACGTTCACCGTTTGTGACATCTGGTTTACGTATTGGCTCTCCTGCTATTACCCGCCGCGGTTTCACTGAAACTGAATCGGTAGAGTTAACTAACTGGATGTGTGATGTGTTAGATGACATCACTAACGAAGCTACTATTGAGCGCGTTAAAAACCAAGTGCTTGAATTATGCGCTAAGTTCCCAGTTTACGGTTAATGTCAACCGAGATTGATTAACATAAACAATGATCTATTTAACTAACGCGGATAATCTTTTCGATAAGGTTAACCTTGTAAAGTAAATAGGATAAACTTCAATGGTCGTAAGTACTCAGTGCTTACGGCCATTTTGTTTTTTATTTCAGGAGCGGATATGCATTGCCCATTTTGTAGCGCGACAGATACGAAAGTTATTGATTCAAGACTCGTGGCTGAAGGCCATCAAGTGCGCCGTCGCCGGGAATGTACTGAGTGTCATGAACGCTTCACCACTTTTGAAGGCGCCGAATTAGTCATGCCGCGGGTGATCAAGCAAGATGGCACTCGCCAACCATTTGATGAAGATAAGCTGCGTGGCGGCATGCTTCGGGCTGTTGAAAAACGCCCAGTTTCAATCGATCAAATTGAGCAAGCGTTAAGTAAGATTAAGTCCACTCTTAGAGCAACAGGTGAGCGTGAAATTGATTCGGCCATGATTGGTAATTTGATGATGGATCAATTGATGATCCTAGATAAAGTTGCCTATATCCGTTTTGCTTCAGTTTATCGCGCCTTTGAAGATGTTTCCCAATTCGGTGAAGCCATCGCCAAGCTGCAAAAATAATCTAGCTTATTTTTATTGCCGTCTTTAATTAATTGCAGTCTTACATTTGTTGGTATTGGCACTTTGTATTCTTGCCAATGATTAACCTTATTTAGCAGTTCTGAATTTTAATGACTGCTTTTTAGTTTCTAGAAGGTCTTTATGTCTCAGTGGTCAAAATGTGATATTGAAATGATGAGCCTTGCTATTTCATTAGCTGAAAAAGGCCGTTATACCACACGTCCAAATCCTAATGTGGGTTGTGTGATTGTCGCCAATGGCGAGATCATTGGTCAAGGTTACCATATTAAAGCGGGTGGCCCCCACGCCGAAATTCACGCCTTAAAAGATGTCGAAAATCGACAATTACAACAGCTACTCCCTCAAGCTACAGCCTATGTCACCCTTGAACCCTGCAGTCATTATGGCAAAACCCCGCCATGTGCTAAGGCATTAATTGCAGCCAAAGTGAAGCGAGTGGTGATTGCGCAAATGGATGCGAATCCGCAAGTGGCGGGTAATGGCGTTAGCATGCTTGAAGCGGCAGGTATTAAAGTTGATGTGGGTTTGCTAACAGCTGCGGCAAGCCAACTTAATATCGGCTTTATGAAACGCATGACTACGGGATTACCTGAAATCACCATTAAGCTGGCAGCCAGTTTGGATGGTAAAACCGCGCTATCGAATGGGGTATCAAAGTGGATAACCGGCCCCGAAGCCAGAGCCGATGTGCAAAAGCTGCGCGCCCGTCATTGCGCGCTAGTGACTGGCGTTGAAACTGTGTTAGCTGACGACCCCTCTTTGAATGTGCGCTACGAGCAATTGGCTAGTGTACAAAACAGCCTTGCTGAGTCTGACCTTCAACAGCCTTTAAGAGTGGTGCTTGATAGTAAAGCAAGGCTGACTGCCGACTATAAAATGTTTACTATTGAAACGCCGATTTTGCTGGTGTCTTGTGTCGACTATCCAGCAGAAGTAAAACAAGATTTTAAGTCCCATGTTAGCTTTATCACAATAGTGGCTAATAACGATGGACGAGTTGATTTGCATGCTTTATTTACACACTTAGGCCAGCATTGTAACTCAGTATTAGTCGAGGCTGGTGCCAGCGTTGCTGGTAGTGTTATTCAAAGTAAATTAGCTGATACACTTTATTTGTACCAAGCAATGAAAATATTAGGCAGTCATGGACGCAATTTGATGCAATTAGACGACTATCAAACTATGGATCAGATTCCTGATGTACAATTAACGGATTGTCGCAGAATTGGTACAGACCAACGACTGATTTTAAAGCTTAATTCGCCAGCGAATTAACTAATGCAATTTTGTCTATCGGTCGATGCTAAGCGTGGCCCAAAAGATAACAAGTGAGTAAATATGTTTACTGGGATTATTGAAGCACTAGGTACATTAAGAAAAGTTGAGCGTAAAGGCGATGATATTCGTTTGACTGTAGCCAGTGGCAAGCTCGACTTAACCGATGTAAAACTGGGTGACAGTATTGCCACTAATGGGGTGTGTTTAACCGTAGTACAATGTTTAGCAGATGGTTATGTTGCAGATATTTCTGCTGAAACCGTTGCCTTAACCGGATTTGCTAAATATAACGTCGGTCAAAAAGTAAACCTTGAAAAAGCGGTGACCCCAACGACCCGATTAGGCGGTCATATGGTTAGCGGTCATGTGGATGGTATTGCCACAGTGGAGCAGCGCCTTGTGCGTGGCCAAGCCATTGAGTTTTGGCTGGCAGCTCCCGCTGAGTTATCTCGTTATATTGCTCATAAAGGTTCGATCACCATTGATGGCGTTAGCTTAACGGTAAATGAAGTTGATCAGCACAGATTCAGATTAACCATAGTGCCTCACACTGCAGCTGAAACCACCTTATTAGCTTTACAAGCGGGTCATAGCGTCAACATCGAAGTTGACCTTATTGCACGTTATCTTGAACGCTTAATGAAAGTAGAACAAAAGCCAGCCACTGAAAGTGGTGTCACAATGGAATTGTTGGCAAGTGCTGGATTTATGCGATAACTGATTATTACTGGTAAATATTATTACCGGAGCATATTTACTCTATATCGCTGATATAGACAAAACAATATAAAGGTCTTAGCAATGGCATTACATAGTATAGAAGAGATCATCGAAGACATTCGTCAAGGTAAGATGGTTATCTTGATGGACGATGAAGACAGAGAGAACGAAGGTGATCTTATCATGGCGGCCGATAAGGTGACGCCAGAGGCCATTAATTTTATGGCGACCTTTGGCCGTGGACTGATTTGCCAAACCATGACTAAAGAGCGTTGCCAGCAACTGAACTTGCCGTTAATGGTTACCAACAATAATGCTCAGTTCTCAACAAATTTTACCGTTTCCATTGAAGCGGCAACGGGGGTCACAACGGGCATTTCAGCCCATGATCGCGCTGTAACCGTTCAAGCGGCTGTTGCTAAAGATGCTAAAGCATCAGATTTAGTTCAGCCTGGTCATATTTTTCCACTTATGGCACAAGATGGCGGGGTGTTAATTCGCGCCGGTCACACAGAAGCGGGTTGTGATTTAGCCCGTCTTGCAGGCTGCGAGCCATCTGGCGTGATAGTTGAAATTCTTAATGATGATGGCACTATGGCCCGTTGTCCAGATCTTGAAATCTTTAGTGAAAAGCACGGTATTAAAATGGGCACCATTGCCGATTTAATTGAATACCGCAACACCAAAGAAACCACGGTTGTGCGTGAAGCTGAATGTAAATTGCCAACGCGTTTTGGTGAGTTCAATATGGTGACTTTCAGAGACACCATCGATAATCAGCTACACTATGCCTTATTGAAAGGTGACGTTGAAGAAAACTGCCTAGTACGGGTACATTTACAAAATACCTTTAATGACTTATTCCACTCTGAACGCGATCAAAAACGTAGCTGGCCACTTGAAAACGCCATGGAGCGTATTGCATCAGATGGTGGTGTATTAGTACTGTTGGCGAATCACGAGCATTCAAGTGACATGCTCGCCAAGGTCAAAGCCTTTGAAGCGGAAGATAACGGTCAAGCGCCTACAGCTGCTAAATGGCAAGGAACCTCGCGCCAAGTCGGTGTTGGCTCGCAAATTCTTTCAAATTTAGGTGTGAGCAAAATGCGTTTATTAAGTTCACCCAAGCGTTATCACTCTCTGTCAGGGTTCGGTTTAGAAGTAACTGATTATATTGCAGAATAATTCACTAACTTAGTGAAGTTAACATTTATCAATAATTGCACAGGACTCAGGGCATTTGGCTGTGGTATTATACCGCCACTTTTGCCCAGAGCCGGGTGCTTTAGCTAATTTAGGTAAGATAATGATCGTAGTTGAAGGTAATATCGAAGCAAAAAATGCCAAAGTGGCGATCGTAGTATCGCGTTTCAATAGTTTTCTTGTTGAGAGTCTGCTTGATGGCGCATTAGACACACTAAAACGTTTAGGTCAGGTAAATGACGACAACATTACTGTTGTTCGTGTTCCTGGCGCTGTTGAATTACCACTTGCTGCACGTCGAATTGCAGCTAGTGGAAAGTTTGACGGTATTGTTGCACTTGGTGCAGTAATTCGTGGTGGTACTCCGCATTTTGATTTAGTTGCTGGTGAATGTAACAAGGGTCTTGCTCAAGTCGCTTTAGAGTATGATATCCCAGTTTCATTTGGCGTTTTAACCACTGATACCATCGAGCAAGCAATTGAACGCTCTGGTACTAAAGCTGGTAACAAGGGCACTGAAGCTGCACTTGGTTTACTAGAAATGGTTAACGTTCTGCAAGAATTAGAACAACAGTTAGTATAGTAGTAGGAAAAGTAATGAAGCCTTCAGAGCGCCGCAAGGCACGCCGTTTAGCTGTTCAAGCTATTTATTCATGGCAGTTAAGCAAGAACAATGTTGCTGATGTTGAACATGAATTTTTAACTGAACAAAACATTAACGGTGTTGATGTAGCTTATTTTCGTGAATTGCTATCAGGTGTAGCCACGAAAGCAACTCAACTTGATGATCTGCTAAAGCCTCATTTAGATCGTGATATTGAAGATGTATCACCCGTTGAGAAAGCCATTGTGCGTTTAGCAGCTTATGAATTAACTTATCGTAAAGATGTGCCATATAAAGTGGCCATTAACGAAGGTATCGAATTAGCGAAAGCGTTTGGTGCTGACGATAGTCATAAGTTTGTCAATGGTATGCTAGATAAGCTTGTTACTCGTAAGTAATGAATGAAAACGGTATCTTCGGATACCGTTTTTGTATGTAACGCTTTTTTCTACAAAATAATAGGTGGGCGGTTATCCGCACCAGATTATATCGTGAAAGAATTCCAACTTATCGAACAATTTTTCCGTGATAAAGGTCAGCAACGTCGAGATGTGCATTTAGGCATTGGCGATGACTGTGCATTAGTCCAACCGGCGGAAAACACATCTATTGCCATATCTTGCGACACCCTAGTCGAGAATGTCCATTTTTTACCGACAATGCCAGCTTATGAGCTTGGCTATAAATCTGTAGCGGTAAATTTATCCGATCTTGCTGCCATGGGCGCAGATCCGGCGTGGATGACGTTAGCGCTAACCTTGCCAGATGTTGATAATGAGTGGTTAGCGCAATTTAGCCAAGGGCTATTTGAAGCGGCTGAATATTACAGTGTTAGTCTGATCGGTGGTGATACCACCCGCGGGCCTCGCTGCATCAATATTACTATTCATGGTCAAGTGCCAACCGGTAAAGCATTAACCCGTAGTGGCGCGAAAATTGGTGACTGGGTGTATGTTACTGGCACTTTGGGTGACTCTGCCCTTGGGCTTGATATCCTGTTGGGCAAAAAAGAAGTCGCACATCAACATAAAGAATTTTTAATTAACCGTCACTATCATCCAACGCCTAGAATACTAGCGGGTCAAGCGCTACGCTCTTTAGCAACCAGTGCCATTGATTTATCTGACGGTTTATTTTCTGATATTCAGCACGTTTTAAAGGCATCTAATGTGGGTGCGATTATTGATGTGAATGAATTACCGCTATCGGAATCATTACAAGCATCATTGAGCCCTAATGAAGCAACTAGTTATGCGTTAACTGGTGGCGAAGATTATGAGTTGATGTTTACTGTACCAGAATCTCAACGTGGCGCTTTGGATATTGCACTGATCCACGCTGGGGTTAAATTTATTAAAGTAGGTCAAATTTGTGCCGGCGAAAAGTTACGCTTAGTGGCTGATGGCAAACCTTTTGAGCTAGAAAAAAATAGTTTTGAGCATTTCTAATGAAGTTTATTTCAACCGATCCAGCCGTTAAGAAATTAACCTTAACAAACCCTGTACACTTTTTAGCATTAGGTTTTGGCAGTGGTTTAGCCGCCAAAGCCCCGGGCACCTTTGGTACCCTTGCCGCAGTGCCGATTGTGTACTTGATGAGCTTTTTAAGCCTATCGGCTTTTATTTTTATCACGCTAATTAGCTGCCTTGTTGGTATTTATATTTGTGATAAAGCCGCTAAAGATATGGGCGTTCATGATCATGGCGCAATTGTGTGGGATGAAGTCGCAGGCTTAATGATCACCATGATTGCCGCCCCTGCTGGGGTAATTTGGTTAGTGGTTGGTTTTGCGTTATTTCGTTTTTTCGATATTTTAAAACCGTGGCCAATTCGTTGGCTCGACGCTAAAGTGCATGGCGGTTTTGGGATCATGATTGATGATGTATTAGCGGGGATTTTCTCGTTAATTTGTTTACAGTTGTTGGCTTATTATATTTAACCAATGATACTTTAATCTCTTTAAAGCTAATCCCATTAAACGTTAAGCCCACTTCATAGTGGGCTTTTTAATGGGCGATGATTAATGGATGATGCTTAAAGCTGCAAGATTATTGCAATAGCTCTCTAGCATTCGCTAAGGTATTTTCAGTTATCACATCACCCGCGAGTAGTCTTGCTAGCTCATTGACTCGCTCTTGTTTATCCAATGACTTCATATTCGTCTCAGTGCCGCCACTTTTGGTGAATTTATTCACTAGCATATGTTGGTGACCATTACCTGCAACTTGCGGTAAATGCGTCACACAGAGCACCTGAGTTGATTGACCTAAGCTGCGTAGCATTCTTCCCACAACTGCTGCAGTAGGTCCTGAAATACCTACATCCACTTCATCGAATATCAAGGTTGGTGTTGATACCTTTTTAGCGGTGATAACCTGAATACCAAGCCCAATACGTGACAATTCGCCACCAGAAGCTACTTTGGCAATGGGCTGCATCGGTTGACCGGGGTTGGTGGTAACCAAGAATTCAACTTGATCACAACCAGAAACTGATTGTAGTTCTGGGTTAAAATTCACCTCAATGCAGAATCTGCCTTTGGGCATATTTAACTCTTGAATCGATTGGGTGACTAACTTATTAAGCTCTTTAGCATAGCGGTTACGGCTATGGCTGAGTTTTTGGGCGCTAATTACGTAAGCTCTTTTGCTTTCATCTACTTGCTGCTGAATTTCATCAAGCCTTGTGGCATCGTTATTAAGCTCGCTAAGTTCAGCTTTTAAAGCTTGGTGATGCTCAAACAGTTGCTCAGAGCTCACATGGTGTTTTCTTGATAATTGCATCGCCTTTGAAATGCGCTGCTCAAGGTAAGCAAAGTGTTCAGGATCGAGTTCTATTCGGCTTAAATAGTCCTGAACTTCGCTGCTGCTTTCCTGCACTTGAATTAACGCTTCATTGAGCATTTGAGCAATATTACTTAGTTGTGGGTCAAACTCAGTTAGGTTCTCAGCTAAGCCCACGACCCGATTAAGTAAAGATTCAATATTGGCTTCATCGTCATCACACAGTAATTGCAGGCTGGATTGGCAGGTATCAATTAACTCTGTGCCGTTAGCAAGGCGTTTATGCTCTTGCTCAATCTCAATAAATTCACCGGCTTTAAGATCAAACTCATCAAGCTCTTCAACTTGATATTGCACTAGCTGTTTTCTGGCTATACGCTCTTGCTGATTTTGTTGTAATTGTTTCAGTTCATTTTCGATTAACTTACAGCGTTGATAGCTTTTGCTTACCCCATCAAGCAATAATTTATGGTTGGCGTAGCTATCAAGAAGGGTCAGTTGATGCTCGCTTTTTAACATTGCATGATGTGCGTGTTGGCCGTGAATACCGACAAATAATTGCCCTAGAGATTTAAGCTGGGCTAACGGAACTGGATTACCATTTATATAGGCACGTGAGCGGCCATCGGCATTAATTGTTCTTCTTAAGATACATTCGTCTTCGACATCAAGGTCATTGTCCTCTAGCCAGCGCTTAGCAAATGGCACATCATCTAAGCTAAAGCGGGCACTCACTTCGGCTTTGGTTGCACCTGGTCTAACGCTATTGGCATCTGAGCGATTACCAAGGCATAAGCCCAGGGCATCAATAGCAATGGATTTACCAGCACCGGTCTCACCAGTAATGCTGGTCATGCCAGCTTTAAAGTCGAGTTCTAGAAAACGTACAATTGCGAAATTATTAATGCTTAATTGGCACAGCATAATCAATCCTTGTGTGAATAACCATCAAACCACTGTATCTGCATACAGTTTACACTGTTTTTATATACAGTAAAGTACTGTATAAAAAATGGTGCTGATTTTTTATACGAGGATTAAACCAAGGCGCTTAAGATTTTTTCAATAATGGGCAAACTAATAAAGGTGGCTGTAGTGCTGATCAATGTGCACTTGGCACTTGATAAGGTATAGATTTGGTAACGCTGTGCCAGTAAGTAAACACTTGCTGCTGTCGGCAGTGCCGCCAGAATGACGCCCATAAAAACTAGCTCAGACTCCACCTTAAAATAGCTTAATAAAACATAGGCAAATAACGGCTGGACAATGAGTTTTAAACTATTCAGCAAGCTCATTTCAAGGGCGATATTATGTTTTTTAGGCCCAGCTTTTGCGCCGCGATGCATGGCTTTAGCTAACACCATGCCAATGGCAAATAAGGCGCAGGGGCTAGAGGTGTTTCCGATTAACCGAAACATCATGCTGATACTGTCAGGTAGGTTTATTTTGAGCGCTGATACCAATACCCCTAGGGCGCAACCAATAACGATGGGGTTGGTGATTAATGCGTTGAGCATAATCATAATAGGATGACGTTGTTGGGTTTTATTCACCGCAAGTTCCATGCTCACCAGTGCAAATGCGAACATGATAATGGACAGTAGACTGGCAATGGCTGCGGTGGCGATGGCTTGATTGTTATCAGGATACAAGTTCATCATTAAAGGGATCCCAATAAAGGCGGTATTACCAAAACTGGTGTTTAGGCCTCTAATTGCAGCTAGCGCGGGCTGTTTATTGTCTGCAAGGGTTGAGATGATCACTGTAATACAATATGTGCCCGCCATAGCGAGGCCAAAGGCGAATATAAATCCCCATTGCAGAATATCGTTAATGTCAGTTTCGGCCAGTGCAATAAATAAAATAGCAGGGAAGGCGATATAGTAGACGTATTTATTTAGCGCCGAGTCACTATCTTGGGGGAGTAATTTAAGTTTCTGGACACTAAAGCCAATAACCATGATGCCAAAAATAGCTATAAGTGGGGTTAGGATACTAGGCAAGCTTGATTCCTTTTTAGGACCTTGAATGACATATCAATAATGTGGGCGTTGGATATCTTACTTTAATGGCGCCAATAAGATATTAGATAAAGGTAAGGTATGAGATGAATCTAAGTTATTCAAATAAGTTAAGTTTTTAAATTAAACTAAGATAAGAAAAACTGCATAGATCTGATACGACAAGGAGGATGTAAATGTTGCCCATCAGGTTGGCATTAGAGTATAAAGCTATCTGTTAGCGGTATCTTTAATAAGGGCATGATGACAGGCCCTTATTAAAGAGTGCTATTGCTACTTTAAAAGTATCATTGCTGCAGACTGATGCCGATATTAGACACGCCAGCATCAATGATTTCTTTGCGTAATTCCTTAATGAATTCAGGTGTGATTTTTGTTGTTTCTTCAATCACATCTAATAACATTCCTTGTAAGTGCTTCTCTTCTTGCATTACAGGATGGTTAAATACGAACTCTTCTACAACATCTTCATTCATGACGTCTTCAAGTTCTTCAATGCTAATGGCTTCAATATAGTTGGCCACTGTACTTGATGATAATTTACTGACGTTGGTAATATCTTCTTCGATTTTAGCTTGTATGCCACCGAGTAAAGTCGATAACGCTACAGCAGCATCCATTGCAGGATAAACACCGTAGGCTTCAAAATCTGCAGGCTCAGGGGTATTTTCATCTAAACGCTGTAAGTGAATATCGTAATTAAACTTAAGCTTTTTATCGTATTGTGATTGCCAAAGTAAATCCAATACTGTGCTTAATACTTTAGGCTCGCCAAACTCACACACTTCGGAGAAAAGGGCGTAATTGGGCAGCATGCGCTGACATAGCGCGGTCGCAAAAAGTTGCTTTTGAGGTAATGACAGCGCTTTTAAACGCTTAAAAAAACCGGGTTTATTGCTCATAGGGAACATCCGCTGATAACTGTGATATCACTTGATTTACTGCTGATTCTACCTTAGTTAGCTCGTCAAGTAACTCAAGTATTTCAGGTTCTAAGTCTTCGATGTTGGTTTTGTGCTTTAACGCAGACTCTAATTCTTGGCAAAGTTTTTGGGTGTTGGGCACCCCACAATAACAACTCGCTCCATGAAGTTTATGCACGGTTTCCAGCATAAGCGAACTATTGCTGCTTTTTAATGCCGTTTCTATGTTGCTGACACTTTCAGGCAGTGAGTCCACCAACATTTGCAGCATCTCTAATGCTAAATCCGGTTTTTGATTGGTTTGTGCTAAGCACAGCTCCCAATTAAGGGTATGCATATCAAAGTGGGTAAATTTAGGTTTATTTATCCAGCGATCAATCACCCCTTTTAATGCCGCTTCATCAATGGGTTTTGGCAGATAACCGTCCATGCCGCTACCTAAAATTAATTCTCGCTCTTCAGCGATAGCGTGGGCTGTTACCGCAATAATAGGTGTATTGCGGTTAAGTGAGTCTTGGCGGATAAGTTTGGTTGCTGTAACCCCATCAGTGCCGGGCATTTGAATGTCCATAAAGATAACATCGAAGGCTTGTTTTTGGGCATAGCTCACGGCTTCATCACCGTTATTGACAGAGATGACATTAACCACCAACTCTTTCAGTAGGGTATCGATTAGCTTTAAGTTAGCAAGGTTGTCATCAACAGCAAGTACGCTCAAATTCTTGCGCTCATACACAGTCGCGGGTAGTGACTCGGTTAATAGCGCTGTTTGAGTGGGTGGATGAATTAAGTGGTTAGCCAACTCGTAGTCACTCACTGGCATACTGAGTAAAATATCGCTATTAGGCCTCAATGCTTGGTTTAATATTTTTTGCTGCTCGATGCAATCATGAAGCAAGACTAAACATGAGGTCTTTTCCCTCGCCATGCTTAAACAGCTTAATAACTGCTCTTTATCACTAAAGCCATGGCAGTTAAGCAGAATATAATCGTAATGCACTTTGCTTGATGAAAGCGTTGACTCTAAATGGCTAATTTGGCCAACAGTGGTTAAATGTAGCCCCCACGCTTCAAAGCGGCGATTGAGCATATCGCGGCTTAGCTCTCTTGATTCAAATAACAACAGGGTTTTATTACGTAAAGAGTCCAAATGCAGCACTTCACCAATATGAAACTGGCTTAATTCCAATGGCAGCATGAACCAAAATGTTGAGCCTTGATTTGGAATTGAGGTAAAGCCAATTTGGCCGCCCATTTGGTTAATCAAACGTTTGGTGATCACTAAGCCCAAGCCGGTACCACCAAAGCGGCGTGAAATAGACGAGTCTGCTTGGCCAAAGGCCTGGAACAGATATTCTTGCTGACTTTCATCAATACCAATACCGGTATCAATTACTTCACAGCGCAGGGTGATATTTTCATCTTTTTGGCCTACAAGATGAATTTTCAAAATAACGCTACCTTGATCGGTAAACTTAATCGCATTGCCCAATAGGTTCGTCATGATTTGTGCAACCCGCATCGCATCACCGCTGACACTTTCAGGCACGTTGTCGTCAATATCAATAATCAGTTCGATGTCTTTTTCTTGAGCGCTGCCGGCCACAATGCTGACGGTTTCAGAAATGGTTTCCCGCAGGGCGAATGGCATTTTCTCTAAGACCATTTTACCGGCTTCTAATTTGGAGAAATCCAGAATGTCATTAATGATCCCCAGTAAGTTACTGGCGCTTCGTTCAATGGTTTTTATGTAATCTAACTGACTTGAGTGCAGCGGCGTTTTAATTAACTGCCGAGAAAATCCAATCACACCGTTTAGTGGTGTTCTTAATTCATGGGACATATTTGCTAAGAACTCTGATTTAATGCGACTGGCTTCAAGGGCGCGCTTTTTGGCTAAATCAAGCTCGACGTTTTGGATTTCAATTTGTTCAAGGGTTTCCCGTAAATCGGAGGTCGCTTGGTCAATGTTTTGCTGCATTTCATCGTGATATTCTGACAATGAACTAGCCATGGCATTAATGCCGCGCTTAAGTAAATCTAGCTCGCCGATTAATTGTCCATCAAGACGGGTGTCTAACTTACCTTCACGAATTTTTGCTACTACTCTTACCATTTCAGTAATGGGGTAGTTAACATGCTTAACCAAACGGAATGTGAAAAACAGATTCAGCTGCACCCCAATTAATACAATGACAAATGCGGCAATGGCGGCACGGTGTTGCTCAAGTAAGGCATTTTCTTTATTGAGTAATATTGAGATATACCCCAATATTTGTTGCCCTTCAGCATTGGTGATAATTTTTCTTGGGCCGTTGGCGGGCGAAATTGTCACCCCTTGCGGGTTAGTTTGTTGATTAACGCCGGTATAAGACATAATCGGCACCCGTATCACCATGGTGTCGTCGATGGTTTCATACTGAGTCGAAATTAAAGACTTTAACGCTGCTGTATAGCGCATACTCTCAAAATCTTTATGGTAGTGAGATGTTACAAACAATTGATTTTCATCATCAAAAATAGCAATTGAGTGAATAAGGGCAGAGTTGTTTAATTGCGATGCTGCCAGTAAACGTTTGCTGGCTTCTCTGTCTTCAGTGACCAGTCCGAACTCGCTGGCAATGGCCAAAGGCTCGACAATACTTCTACCTTGATTGATTAAGGTCTCTTCGAGTTCATAAAAACGGTTTATGGTGAAGTAACTTCCAAGTAGAATACCCACCATGACCGTTGGCGCTAACGCAAGTACCAGTACCCAAGAGCGAAGACTGTATTTGGTCATGTTGTTAGCATTTTTCATCGTGAAGACATTATTCCTAAAGACTTTTTATCTATGATGAGGACTAGACTGCCAGAAACAGAGCCGTCTTGACTAGTCATTTATTCAATACCTGAGGCCAAAATGGCACAATTTTTTAAAGCAAAACCAAACAAAACTAAACAACTGTCGGCCAAGTTGACTTTAACGGTATCACAACTTGATCATCTCGGTGCAGGTATTGCTCAACATGACGGCAAAGTGGTATTTATTCCTGGGGCTCTGCCCGGTGAAACGGTAACCGCGCAATTAATTGAACAAAAGAAAAAGTACGCTAAAGCTAAGCTGCTTAAAATTCAAATCGCAACCGATAAAAGAGTCGCGGCGCAATGCCCTCATTATCAGCAATGTGGTGGCTGCGACTTACAACATATGAGCATTGATGCGCAGCGCGAATATAAGCAAGATGCACTACAAAATTTAATGGGTAAGTTAGCGGTCAATATTGATGACAAGATCATGACTTCAATGATAACCGGTGAGCAATGGCATTATCGTCGTCGCGCACGGCTAGCTACGTTATTTGATAAAAAGACGAAGCATTTACAATTAGGCTTTCGAGCTGCCAATAGCAATAATATCGTTGATATTAAGCAGTGCGATGTATTGGCTGTAGCATTGTCGGCATTGATTGAACCCTTCTCAAACGTGCTTAATCAGTTACAAGCTAAAATGACACTCGGTCACCTTGAACTCACTGAAGCTGAAAATGGCATATTTGCAGTACTTAGAATCACCAAAGCATTGAAAACCGATGATGAGCAGCGCCTGAAAGCGTTTGCTTTGGAGCATCAAATACAGTTGTTAGTGCAAGATAATGATGGCGAACTGCGTTCGCTAGTCAGTGACGATCATATTGAATTACCCAAATATTTGTTAGCTAACGGCCAAGTCGAATGTCGATTTAGCCCGGGAAATTTTGTGCAGGTCAATGCTGATATTAACCAGCGTATGGTCGCACAGGCCATCGAGTGGCTAGATCCACAACAAGATGAACGAATTTTGGATTTATTTTGTGGGGTAGGTAATTTTAGTTTGCCCCTTGCTACCCAAGCCGCTGATGTTATTGGTGTTGAAGGCGTACCTGAAATGGTTACGCAGGCGAAACAAAATGCTGCTGATAACAACTTAACCAACCTGAGTTTTTTTCACGCTGATTTAAGTGCGGATTTATCTCAAGCCTCTTGGCTGGGTAAAATTGATAAACTATTGCTCGATCCTGCCAGAGCGGGGGCGTATGAAAGTTTGCAATGGTTATCTAAAATGAAGCCTAAAAAAGTGGTGTATGTGTCATGTAATCCGGCAAGTTTAGCCAGAGACAGCCAAGTATTAATCGAACAAGGCTATCAGCTTAAAAAACTAACCATGTTGGATATGTTTCCACAAACTCATCATATCGAAGCGATGGCATTGTTTGAAATTAAATAACTTGCTGCGCTGGCGTGGCAAACCAGTAAAATCAACTGTTTTTACTGCCAACTCAAACAGAAATACTGTTTGAAGATGACATTTTTTAAATTGATTAATATTAATTTGACATAAATAACTGAATGCTCAAGATGAAAGCATTAGAGTAAATAACACATCAACACAGATTCAGTTATTTGTACGCGTAAAAGTCAGTACCAATAAGGAAGTTAATTATGGTCTCAGTTCGAGAAGCACATTTTAATCTAGCCGATTTTAATATCGACGAATGGGTTATGCGTTATATCGATAACGCCGAAGAAGCCCTATTGTTACGGGATCTGATCCTGTATCTAGATATGTTGCCAACGAAATCTCCCGATGTACATCGGGCCTTGCTTGAGCGCGCCCGTGAAATGGTGGAAATTCTAGCGCCATTGAATATGGATATCGAGACCTTACAAGCTTCATTATTATTTATTGCTCATGATGCCGGTATTTTATCAATTGAAACAATTGAAGAAAAATATGGCGCTAGCTTAAGCAAGCTAGTGGCAAGCGTGGTGACCATGGAGGCTATTGGCGCCTTAAAAGTCAGTCCTGACTCTCGAACCGCCGAGCCGCAAATCGATAATATTCGTAAAATGTTATTGGCCATGGTCGAAGATGTACGCGCGGTAGTGGTTAAGCTTGCTGAGCGGGTAGCGCTACTTCGTGAAGTTAAAAATGCCGATGAAGAAACCCGGGTATTGTTGGCAAGAGAAGTGGTCGATATCTACGGCCCGCTTGCCAACCGTTTAGGAATTGGGCAATTAAAGTGGGAATTAGAAGATATCTCGTTTCGCTACCTGCACCCGACAGTTTACAAAGATATTGCCAAACAGTTAGATGGTAAACGTGTCGACAGAGAAGTGTTTATCGATAAGTTTGTTACCCAGCTGCAACAGCGTCTGGATAATGACCAAATTCGCGCGAAAGTCTATGGCCGCCCGAAACACATCTATAGCATCTGGCGTAAGATGAAAGGCAAAGACTTGAAGTTTGATGAGCTGTTTGATGTGCGCGCGGTGCGTATTGTCACAGAACGCCTCCAAGATTGTTATGGTGCTTTAGGTGTCGTGCATACCCTTTGGCATCATATTCCCCGTGAGTTTGATGATTATGTGGCCAACCCTAAACCCAATGGTTACCAATCAATTCATACCGTGGTCGTTGGCCCTGAAGGTAAAACGGTAGAGATTCAAATTCGTACTGAAGCTATGCATCAGGACTCAGAACTTGGGGTCGCAGCCCATTGGAAGTACAAAGAAGGCTCTGCTGGTGGCAAGCAAAGTGGCTATGAAGAAAAAATTAATTGGCTACGTAAAATTTTGCTGTGGCAAGAAGATGTTGCTGAAACCGGAAACCTGGTTGATGAAGTCCGCAGCCAAGTATTTGAGGACAGAGTCTATGTGTTTACCCCTAATGGCGAAGTGGTTGATTTACCATTAGGCTCCACCGTGCTCGATTTTGCTTACTACATTCATTCCCATGTGGGCCATAAATGTATTGGCGCCAAAGTCGATGGCCGTATTGTGCCCTTTACTTATCAAGTTGAAACCGGTGAGCGTATTGAAATCATTACCTCAAAGCATCCTAATCCGAAGCGCGATTGGTTAAATCCAAATTTAGGCTACATCAAGTCGTCTCGCTCTCGCTCGAAAATTCAGCATTGGTTCAAGCAGCAAGACCGCGATAAAAACATGGTGGCAGGGAAAGAATTACTTGAGGCTGAACTTAACCGTGTCTCACTTCATTTAAAAGATGCCAAAGTTGCGGTTGAGCGCTTTAATATGAACTCCATGGATGACATGTTAGCGGCTATTGGTGGCGGTGATTTACGCTTAAACCAAGTGGTGAATTACATTGAAACCAGTTTACGCAAAACTGAAGTGACCGAACAAGAGATTGTTGAAGAGCTCATTAAACGCTCGAATCCGAAACCAGCCCGTAAAGGCAAAGGTCAGGTAGAAGTAAATGGTGTTGGTAATTTATTAAGCCATATTGCCAGCTGCTGTAAACCGGTACCGGGTGATGAAATTTTTGGTTATATCACCATGGGCCGCGGCGTGTCAGTGCACCGCAGTGACTGCTCACAGGTTAAAGAGCTAATGCGCGCCCATCCAGAGCGCAGTGTCGAAGTGGTGTGGGGAGAAAACTATTCTGGCGGTTATCGGATTAAAGTACGGGTGATAGCTCATGATCGCAGTGGTTTACTGCGAGATGTCACCACAGTACTGGCGGCTGAAAAGTCCAATGTGATGGCAATGAGTTCAACCTCTGATGAAAAAAACCAAACCGCTACCGTTGAGCTAGAACTTGAACTGTATAACCTCGATGGCTTGTCACGGATATTATCAAAATTAGGCCAAGTTGAAGGTGTGACCGAAGCCAGACGATTATAGTATTAAATCCCAACGGCGCACTTTAGTGTCAAAAGATAAGGTGATAAATCGAAAGGTTTGTCACCTTTATTTTAACTTATCAGCCAGTTTAGGCCATATCATTGAGAAATAGACCATGTCAGCAAATACCCTAAAGCAAGCTAACGATATTATGCAGCCTTTATTAACGATTATGGAAAAACTGCGGGATCCTGAAACGGGTTGCCCTTGGGATAAACAGCAAAGCTTCGAGACTATTGTTCCTTTTACCCTTGAAGAAGCTTATGAGGTTGCCGATGCCATCGAGCAAGCTGATTTAGATTCGCTGCCAGATGAGCTGGGTGATTTGTTGTTTCAGGTGGTGTTTTACTGTCAGCTCGGTAAAGAACAAGGCTTATTTGATTTTGCCACTGTGGTGGATAAAATTTGCGACAAATTAACCAGAAGACATCCCCATGTGTTTAGCGGCGACAACCTTGGCACTAGCGCTGAACAAGTCAAACTTGTTTGGGATGAAATTAAGCAGCAAGAAAGGCTCGCGAAAAGCCAACACTCGATACTTGATGACATTCCAGTAGCAATGCCAGCACTGAACCGAGCGATAAAAATTCAAAAGCGGGTTGCAAAGGTGGGCTTTGATTGGGCTGATTTAGCCCCTGTGGTGGCAAAGGTTCATGAAGAAATCGATGAGGTCATGGCAGAGGCGCAGCACTTAGAAGCCAATAAAGACGAATATTACCCCAAGGTGGTTGATGAAATGGGCGACTTATTATTTGCTGTTGCCAATATGGCAAGACACTTAGGGGTTGAGCCAGAGCAGGCATTAAGGCTTGCTAATCAGAAGTTTGAACGTCGCTTTAAAGGGGTAGAGCAATATGCTGCACAAAGTGGCAAGGCGTTTGAACAGCACTCACTTGAAGAGCTCGATAGCTATTGGGATCAAGTTAAAATGGCAGAGAAAAGTCAGCAGCTTAGTAAAGATTAATCTGCGCACTTGGCAAACATTAGGATGATATTGAATTCAACGCTATGAAAATTAGGGTTAAATTATGACCATGATTTAACTTTGGCTTAATATCAATTTTATGCGTTTATTGTTTGTTGTTAGCGCGCTATTTTGGTAGAATGTCGCCCCGTCCTAGTGCTTTCTTACAAGCACGTTATTTTCAATCTCACATTCTCAGGTTCAGCATGACTACAAGGTATATCTTCGTTACTGGTGGCGTTGTTTCATCACTAGGTAAAGGCATTGCAGCAGCTTCATTAGCAGCAATTTTAGAGGCGCGTGGCCTCAATGTAACCATTATGAAACTTGACCCATACATTAACGTTGACCCTGGCACCATGAGCCCGACTCAGCATGGTGAAGTATTCGTTACTGAAGATGGTGCTGAAACCGATTTAGACTTAGGTCATTACGAGCGTTTCATTCGAACCAAGATGAACCGTCGTAATAACTTCACTACCGGTCGTATCTACGAGCAAGTGCTACGTAAAGAGCGTCGTGGTGATTATTTAGGTGCCACCATTCAGGTGATCCCGCACATCACTAATGCAATTAAAGAAAAAGTACTTGAAGGCGGCGAAGGTCACGATGTTGCTATCGTAGAAATTGGCGGCACAGTAGGCGATATCGAGTCATTGCCTTTCTTAGAGTCAATTCGTCAATTAGGTGCTGAGCTAGGACGTGATCGCACATTATTCATGCATTTAACCTTAGTGCCGTTCTTAGGTGCTGCAGGTGAAATTAAAACTAAGCCAACACAACACTCTGTTAAAGAATTGCGTTCAATTGGTATCGCGCCAGACGTATTAGTTTGTCGTGGCGACCGTGCTATTCCTGCTAATGAAAAAGCGAAAATCTCGCTATTTTGTAATGTAGAAGAAAAAGCCGTTATCTCATTAAAAGATGTCGACAGTATTTATAAGATCCCAGCGTTATTGCGCTCTCAAGGTCTTGATGAGTTAGTGGTTAAACGTTTTGGTATCGATTGTAATGATGCTGATTTGTCTGAGTGGGAAAATGTTATTTATCAAGAAGCTAATCCAAATGGTGAAATTACCATTGGTATGGTGGGTAAATACATCGAACTACCAGATGCTTATAAGTCTGTGAATGAAGCACTTAAGCATGCAGGCCTTAAAAACCGCCTAACAGTGAATATTCAGTATGTTGATTCACAAACAGTAGAAGCTAAAGGCGCTGAAGTACTAGAAGGTTTAGACGGTATTTTGGTTCCTGGTGGCTTCGGTGAGCGTGGTGTTGAAGGTAAAATCTTTGCGGCGCAATATGCCCGTGAAAATAACATTCCATACTTTGGTATTTGTTTAGGTATGCAAGTGGCATTGATCGAGTTTGCTCGACACGTTGCTAAACTTGAAGGGGCTCATTCAACTGAGTTTAAACCAGAAACAGAACATCCAGTCATTGGTCTGATCACAGAATGGATCAATGAAGAAGGTAATGTTGAGCTGCGCCATGAAGCGTCAGATTTAGGTGGCACTATGCGTTTAGGCGCACAGTTATGTCATTTAGCTGAAGGTTCTAAAGCCGCTGCAGCATATAACTCTACTACTTGTGTTGAACGTCATCGTCACCGTTTTGAAGTGAACAACAACTATGTTGAGCGCTTAGAAAAAGCTGGCCTGGTATTTAGTGGTTTGTCATCAGATCGCAAATTAGTGGAAATGATTGAGCTTCCTAATCACCCTTGGTTTGTAGCAGGTCAATTCCACCCTGAATTCACTTCAACACCTCGTGATGGTCATCCATTATTTGAAGGTTTTGTTGCTGCTGCTGCGATTCATCAAAAAGGTGAAGCTGAGTAATTAAAAATAAAGCCACTGATAATCATATCAGTGGCTTTTTTTTATCTGGTCAATTTTTTATCTGCTAATTAATAGATGTGACCTAGGTAGTTGCCGCTTAACGATAATCGGTCTATGCTATGGCTTCAGTTGACCTTTTATTACCAAACTGAAAGTGAAATACCAATAATTGCGCAATTATTAATAAATTGTCGGTGTTTATTGGTATTGATTTTCTATTTTAATATTTAACTTACATATATTGAGGGAATTATGGCTAACATTATTAACGTCATTGGTCGTGAAATCATGGATTCACGCGGTAACCCAACGGTAGAAGCTGAGGTTCACCTTGCTGACGGTTCTATCGGTATGGCTGCTGCACCATCGGGTGCATCAACAGGTTCTCGTGAAGCACTTGAATTACGTGATGGCGACAAAGCACGTTACTTAGGTAAAGGTGTTCTTAAAGCTGTTGAAGCTGTAAATGGCCCAATCGCTGAAGCGTTAAAGGGTAAAGATGCACTAGCACAAGCTGAGCTTGATCAAATCATGATTGACTTAGATGGCACAGAAAACAAAGCTAAGTTTGGCGCAAACGCTATCCTAGCTGTTTCTCTTGCTGCTGCTAAAGCGGCTGCTGTTTCTAAGAAAGTACCTTTATACGCTCACATTGCTGATCTAAACGGTACTTCTGGTGTTTACTCTATGCCTCTTCCAATGATGAACATCATCAATGGTGGTGAGCACGCTGATAACTCAGTAGACATTCAAGAATTCATGATCCAGCCTGTTGGCGCAGCTAACTTCCGTGAAGGCCTTCGTATGGGCGCTGAAGTATTCCATAGCCTTGCTAAAGTTCTTAAAGCTGGTGGCCACTCGACTGCTGTTGGTGATGAAGGTGGTTTCGCGCCAAACCTTGAGTCTAACGAAGCTGCACTTGCTGCAATCAAAGTGGCTGTTGCAAACGCAGGTTACGAGCTAGGTAAAGACATTACCTTAGCGATGGATTGTGCTGCATCTGAGTTCTTTGATAAAGAAGCCAACATCTACGATCTTAAAGGTGAAGGCAAGAAATTCACCTCTGAAGAGTTTAACTACTTCCTTAAAGATTTGACTGAACAGTACCCAATCGTATCTATCGAAGACGGTCTTGACGAGTCTGACTGGGATGGTTTCGCACACCAAACTAAGCTTCTAGGTGATAAAATTCAATTAGTAGGTGACGATTTATTCGTAACTAACACTAAGATCCTTAAGCGTGGTATCGACAACGGTATTGCTAACTCAATCCTAATCAAATTTAACCAAATTGGTTCGTTAACTGAAACGTTAGCAGCAATCAAAATGGCTAAAGATGCGGGTTTCACCGTGGTTATCTCTCATCGCTCAGGTGAAACTGAAGATGCAACTATTGCAGATCTTGCTGTAGGTACTGCTGCTGGCCAAATCAAAACCGGTTCATTAAGCCGCTCTGATCGCGTTGCTAAGTACAACCAACTGCTACGTATCGAAGAAGCATTAGGCTCAAAAGCACCGTATAACGGTCTTAAAGAAGTCAAAGGCCAAGGTTAATTTTCCTTGAGCTAAAAAAAGGCCACCACTAGGTGGCCTTTTTTGTTGTACTATAGTGGGATTAATCATTAATTTCGCCACATTATACCTATGAAAAGCCTATTACTATTACTTTTGATCTTAGTCGGTTTATTACAGTATCGATTATGGCTGGGCGAAAATAATTTATCCCAATATATGAATCTGAAAAAACAGATTGCCAGCCAACAAGCCAGTAACGATAAACTCATCGCTAGAAATCAAATTTTAAAAGCGGAAATCATCGATTTAAAACGCGGCACAGAAGCGATTGAAGAACGTGCTCGAAATGAGTTAGGCATGGTAAAAGAAGGTGAAACTTTTTATCGCGTCGTTGGCAACAACCCTCGAAACAATGCTACTTTTGGTCAATAACATCCTATGAACGTTGAGAATCAATCTGTTATCGCGATTGTCCCTGCTGCCGGTATTGGTGCAAGGATGGGGGCGACTATTCCTAAACAATATTTAGCTCTAGGTGAGCAAAGCATCTTAGCCCACACCTTAGATAGCTTGATTACTCATAAAAGAATCAAGCAAGTTATCGTAGCGCTGCACCCTGAAGACACCTTTTTTGCGACTTTATCTCAAGCAAACCACCCTAAAGTGAGCACGGTTATAGGCGGTCAAGAACGTGCAGATTCTGTATTGCGTGCTTTAGTGTCGATTGACAAAGAAACCATGGAGTCTAATTGGGCATTAGTCCATGATGCCGCGAGACCTTGCTTAACCCACAGCGATATCGATAAATTACTTAATGCTAGAGTTGACTGCCCACAAGGCGCGATTCTAGCCATGCCGGTGCGAGACACCATGAAGCGCTGTGCTAACTCAACTAATCTAATTAGTGAAACAGTATCACGTGACCATCTTTGGCATGCATTAACGCCGCAACTGTTTCCCTGCAAAAGCTTGCAGCAACATTTAAGTGATGCACTTAAACAAGGCGTGCAAATTACCGATGAAGCTAGCGCCATGGAGTGGGCTGGTGTTACCCCTGGTTTAGTCACTGGCCGCGCAGACAATATTAAAGTTACTCACCCTGATGACTTGCAGTTAGCAGCGCTGTTTTTATCTCACATAAATTCTCAAAAATAACGGTTATTATGATGTTGAATATACGCATTGGTCATGGTTTTGATGTACATAAATTTGGTAGCGATAAACCGCTGATCCTTGGTGGTGTTACTGTGCCATACGAAACAGGTTTAATTGCTCACTCTGATGGTGATGTAGTGTTGCATGCAGTAAGTGACGCCATACTTGGTGCCATGGCTTTAGGTGATATAGGTAAACATTTCCCTGATACCGATGCCGAGTTTGAAGGTGCTGATAGCAGAGTATTATTGCGCCATTGTGTTTCATTGGCACAAGCTAAACAATTTAATATAGGTAACCTTGATGTCACTGTTATTGCGCAAGCGCCAAAAATGTTGCCACACATTGAAGCCATTAGACAATGTCTGGCTGAAGACCTATGTACCCATATCGATAATATTAATGTGAAAGCCACCACCACCGAAAAACTGGGCTTTACAGGCCGCAAAGAAGGCATCGCAGTTGAGTCGGTCGTCCTTATGGTGCGAGATTAACACTGATAAACGACGATATTACGTCTATTAACGTCACGTAAGCTAATTGCACTCAATAGCTGCAATTACATCATTAGCTCATTTGAGAAGAAACATGACTCCGTTATTTTATTTATTTGGTAAGCCTGATTGCACTGCAGATCTACGCACAGTAAACAGTGACTTTATCGTTAAAGAAATGCTGCCTTTTAGCCCAACTGGCGAAGGCGAGCATCATATGATCCATGTTCGTAAAGATGGCTTAAATACCACGCAAGTGGCAGAAATTTTAGCTAAGTTTGCCAAAGTGCATCAAAAAGAAGTGACATACGCAGGCCAAAAAGACCGAAACGCTGTGACAGAGCAATGGTTTGGGGTGCGTATTCCAGGGAAAGAAACCCCTGATTGGCAATCGCTGTCTGATGAGCACTTAACCATCTTATCAAGCCAACGCCATAGTAAAAAACTGCGTATTGGCGCACTGCTGGGTAATCGGTTTGAACTGATTTTACGAAATGTGTCCGATAAAGCAGTGCTTGAGCAACGGATTTTAAAAGTGGCTGAAATAGGCGTACCTAACTATTTTGGAGAGCAGCGTTTTGGCCATAAAGGTAAAAACTTAGTTTTCGGCCAGCAAATGCTCGCGGGTAAAAAAGTTAAAGATAGAAAAAAACGCAGCATGTATTTATCTGCAGTGCGCTCTAATGTGTTTAACACTGCTGTGTCGTACCGTTTAAGTAAAAATGGTATTGCGCCTATTAATGGTGATTGTGTCATGTTAGCGGGCAGTAAAAGTTTTTTTGTCGCGCAGACATGGGATGAGGCCACAATGAAGCGTTTAGCTGACAATGACATTCAATTGTCTGCGCCATTGTGGGGCAGAGGCGAACTCCCCACTCAAGGGCTTGCATCAGTAGTTGAACAAGCTGCATTAGCTGAGTTAAGCACCGATTTAACCGGGCTTGAGCAAGCGGGTTTAGAGCAAGAACGTCGACCATTATTATTAAAGCCTCAAGCGCTAAAATACCGGTTTGAAGATGATGATGTGTTAGTCATCGAGTTTATTTTACCAGCAGGTAGCTATGCGACCTCAGTATTGCGTGAGCTACTGGATTATCAAGATGTTCAAGAAGTGCAGCGACAACAAATGGTGGCAATGCAGCAGAAAGAGCAAGCGCAGCAATTTGCAAATAGCGTTACAAATGACGCAACTAAAAGCACTCTAGAAGGTTAAGTGATGATTAACATATTGGTCAGCAATGATGACGGCGTTACAGCTCCAGGGATCAAAGCCCTAGCGGCAGAGTTAACCAAAATTGCTAATGTGTTAGTCGTGGCGCCTGATAGGAATTGTTCAGCAGCCAGTAATTCTTTGACCTTGACTAATCCATTAAGAATTAATAACTTAGAAAATGGCGCTATTGCTGTCAATGGCACACCGTCAGATTGTGTCCATTTAGCCATTAGAGAATTATGTCCAGTAGAGCCTGATATTGTGGTGTCAGGCATTAATGCTGGGGCGAATATGGGTGATGATACCCTGTACTCAGGTACGGTAGCCGCAGCAATGGAAGGACGCTTTTTAGGCCTACCTGCGATAGCGGTATCATTAGTGGGCAAAGAATTACGTCATTACGATAGTGCAGCAATCTATGCCGCTAAAATAGTGCAAGGTTTACTTGAGCATCCTATTAATAACGATCAAATATTAAATGTAAATGTGCCCGATTTACCGCTAGAACAAATCAAAGGCATGAGAATTACTCGCTTAGGCTCAAGACATAAAGCTGAAGGCATGATCAAAACTCAAGATCCTGCAGGAAGAGATATATATTGGCTTGGGCCTCCGGGCAAAGAACAAGATGCTAGCGCTGATACAGACTTTGGTACAGTTGAACAAGGTTATGTTTCAATTACTCCGCTAACGGTCGACTTAACTGCGTATGATCAGCTTGCTGACTTAGAAAACTGGATTAATAAACTATGAGCCAGGTAGCTTCAACTGTTGCCCTTAATTTAGCCAAAAAACTGCATGAAGCAGGGATCCGTAATCACACTGTGTTGCAGGCGGTATCAAATACCCCAAGGGAGTTATTTCTCGATGGGGCATTAGCCCATAAAGCTTACGAGAATACCGCTTTACCTATTGGGCAAGGCCAAACTATCTCTCAGCCTTATATTGTCGCTAGAATGACGGAGTTATTACTACAACATAACCCTGCTAGAGTGCTTGAAATTGGTACTGGTTCAGGTTACCAGGCAGCGATTTTAGCGCAACTGGTACCTCAGCTTTGCACAATTGAGCGGATCAAGGCGCTACAAATTCAAGCGAGACAACGTTTAAAGCGCTTAGATTTACATAATGTGTCTTTTAAATATGGTGACGGTTGGAAAGGTTGGACCAATAAAGGCCCATTTGATGCCATTATGGTAACAGCAGCTGCAGCATCGGTACCTGAAGCATTATTGGCGCAACTGGCTGAAGACGGCGTGCTAGTGATCCCTGTTGGCGAAGACTCGCAGCAGTTATTAAAAATCACTCGTAAACAAAATGAGTTTCAATCACAAATTATCGAAGCGGTTAAGTTTGTACCGTTAATCAATGGCGACTTAGCTTAACAGTGATGCAAGGGCGATATTTCAAAAGTATGATGGAGACAATGTTGAAGTGTCGTAATTGGCCTTGGGTTACAATTTTACTGCTGTTTATTTCAGGGTGTAGCTTTCAAGCTCACAACCCTGCACCCGTTACGAGTATTTCGAGTAATGCTGGTCAAAAATTTAATAAAGGCTCTATTACCTCTGGCAGTTACAAGGTAAAACGCGGTGATACTCTTTACTCAATTTCATGGGGCGCTGGGCAAGATTTTAATAAAATCGCTCAATATAATGGCTTAAAAGCACCTTATACCATCTATCCAGGACAAACATTAAAACTCACCAAGCCACAGCGCACTAAGCCTGCAGCCAAGCCTGCACCAAAACCGGTCGCTGTAGCGAACACCAAGTCAAAGCCTGCTAATAAAACGGTTGCAAAACAAACTTCAGCACAAAAAAAGCCAGCGACAACGACAAATCAAAATAGTACAAAAAAAGAGCTTGATCACAAAGCTAAGCCTGCGTATTCTGTAAAAACTACCCAAGACAAAACGGTTCAAATAGCGAAAAAATCTGTTTCAACCTTGCCAGATAAAGTAAGTCAGTGGAACTGGCCGACAAAAGGTAAGATTGTAGGTTATTTCTCTAGTACTCAGCAGGGCAATCAAGGCATAAAAATCGCTGGTTCCAGAGGCGATATTATCAAGGCTGCAGCTGATGGAAGAGTTGTTTATGCAGGTAATGCACTTCGGGGCTATGGCAATTTGGTCATTATTAAACACAATGATGATTATTTAAGTGCTTATGCTCATGCAGATGCAATATTGGTCAAAGAAAAGCAATATGTAAATGCTGGACAGACAGTTGCGAAAATGGGTAGTACAGGGACTAATCAGGTGATGTTGCATTTTGAAATTCGTCTCCATGGTAAGTCAGTAAACCCATTAAATTATTTACCTAAACGTTAACTGTTTAGTTCACATTAAAACGGAGAATACGCGCACGAAAATAACTTAATTTTTATCCGGTTTGGGAGAGCACCATATGAGCCAGAAACAAAATACTGCGGTAGCAGAAGAGCTTATGGATTTAGCTAAACAACCACAAGAGATTGCGCTGAAGGAGGCAAAAAATGCCAAGTCAGCACAGCAATCCGACACTGACCAACAAGTTCAAGATGATCTTCAGAAGAATCTTGACGCCACTCAACTATATTTAGGTGAGATCGGTTTTTCCCCTTTGCTTAGTGCAGAAGAAGAAGTCTTCTTTTCACGTAAAGCACTCAAAGGCTGCGAGAAGTCTCGTAACCGCATGATAGAAAGTAATCTAAGATTGGTCGTAAAAATTGCCAGAAGGTATAACAACCGAGGATTAGCATTACTGGATCTTATCGAAGAAGGTAATCTAGGGCTTATTCGAGCAGTCGAAAAGTTTGATCCGGAAAGAGGGTTTCGTTTTTCAACCTACGCGACTTGGTGGATTAGACAAACCATCGAAAGAGCGATCATGAATCAAACTCGGACCATTCGTTTGCCTATTCATGTGGTTAAAGAGCTTAATGTATACTTGCGAACGGCAAGACAGCTTGCGCAAAAACTTGATCATGAGCCGACGGCAGAAGAAATCGCAGACAAATTAGATGTCTCTACTAGCGATGTCAGTCGAATGCTAAAACTAAACGAAAAAATCACCTCTGTAGATACCCCACTAGGCGGGGATAACGATAAAGCATTGTTAGATGTTATTGCAGATGATGATTCAGTTGGACCAGATTATAAAGTACAGGATGAAGACTTATCTAATTCAATTGTCGGTTGGTTAAATGAGCTAAATACTAAGCAAAGAGAAGTATTAGCACGACGTTTTGGTTTATTAGGTTATGAACCATCGACGTTAGAAAACGTAGGGGCTGAAATTGGCTTAACACGGGAACGTGTGCGTCAAATTCAAGTCGAAGCGTTAAAGCGTTTGAAAGATGTATTAGGGGCACAAGGCCTATCAGTCGAAGCGTTATTTAGAAATTAACGCCAACCTTTTAAGCGATTAATTTACGCTTAGGGTTATTTACCTTTGAGGACACGAGTTGTCCTTTTTTGTTGGCTTTTTTTTACTCACTTTTATAGAGCCTGAGCATTATGATAGTTAATGGAGCTAGGTTCTAAGTATTAGTTATGAGTACTTAATCATTATAATTGTAATGAATGAGCCGTTTTAAATAGCCCATTCAGATTTTACACTGAGCACAATTGCGCTCATCATTTACAAGTTTGATAGCCTTTTTAGTCCATAAAGCATATCAATTGCTTGTTTAGAGCAGTAATCATCAGGATTGACTTTAGGTTCTAAGTGTTAGTAAAGGGGACTAATTATTGTAATGAATGGGCCGTGATAAACAGCCCATTCAGATTTTACACTGAGCACAATTGCGCTCATCATTTACAAGTTTGATAGCCTTTTTAGTTCATAAAGCATATCAATTGCTTGTTTAGATCAGTAATCATCAGGATTGACTTTAGGTTCTAAGTGTTAGTTAAATTGTAGTGAATGGGCTGTGATAAACAGCCCATTCAGATGTTACACTGAGCACAATTGCGCTCATCACTTACAAGTTTGATAGCCTTTTTAGTTCATAAAGCATATCAAGTGCTTGTTTAGGGCTGTAATCATCAGGATTGATTTGACTGAGTTTTTCAGTCGCAGCATTCGCTTCAGCTTCAGGGATAGATAAATTTAATGCTTCTTGAATTGGCATTTGCTGGCTATTGGCCAAATCTCTACTTTCTAGCATATGCAGTTTTTGTTTAGCCGCTTTGATCACATGGGCTGGAACACCCGCTAAAGAGGCCACCTGTAAACCATAGCTCTTACTTGCCGCGCCATCTTGCACTGCATGCATAAAGGCAATAGTGTCACCATGTTCGATAGCATCTAAGTGCACATTCGCTGCTGATGGGATCTGTTCCGGCAATTGAGTCAGTTCAAAGTAATGGGTGGCAAATAGCGTTAATGCCGCCACTTTTTCGGCTAAGTATTCTGCCGCTGACCAGGCTAAAGATAAACCATCATAGGTTGAGGTGCCGCGGCCAATTTCATCCATTAACACTAAACTTTTGGCCGTTGCGTTATGTAAAATATTGGCGGTTTCAGTCATTTCTACCATGAAGGTTGAGCGCCCTGATGCTAAATCATCGGAAGCACCAATACGGGTAAATATTCTATCTATTGGACCTATCACTGCTTTTTGTGCCGGAACAAAGCTGCCGATATGTGCCATTAAGGTGATTAATGCCACTTGGCGCATGTAAGTCGATTTACCGCCCATATTAGGGCCAGTAACCACTAGCATTCTTCTTGAAGGTGCTAATTGCACCGGGTTGGCAATGAATGGACTTTGGCTGACTAGCTCAACTACCGGATGGCGACCAGCTTCAATATGAATACCAATCTCGTGAGTGATTAGCGGGCAATTATAGCCAAGGGTTTCAGCTCGTTCGGCGAAATTACTTAATACATCCAACTCTGCTGCGGACTGAGCAAATAGCTGTAACTCATGTAGTTTCGGTAGTAATAAATCAAACAGTTCTTCCCATAGTTTTTTCTCAATGGCCAACGCCTTGCCCTGACTTGAAAGTACTTTTTCTTCGTACTCTTTAAGTTCTGGGGTGATATAACGTTCAGTATTTTTTAAGGTTTGACGGCGTTGATAGCTTAACGGCACTTGATCAGATTGTAGGCGGCTGACTTCAATATAATAACCGTGCACACGGTTATAGCCGACTTTAAGGGAATTAATGCCTGTTTGCTCTTTTTCTCGCAGCTCCATTTGCACTAAATAGTCATTAGCGCCTTCACTTAAACCGCGCCACTCATCAAGCTCGGCGTTATAGCCAGTTTTAATGACTCCACCATCACGAATAAGCATGGGTGGATTATCAACAATCGCTGAGGCTAAAAGCTGTTGCTGCTCAGGGAATTCTCCTAGTTTTCGCGCCAGAGTCTTCAGTTCATCTTGCTGACAATGGCTTAAGGTTTGCTGGATTTCAGGCAGCAATTCTAATGCTTGGCGTAAACGGGCAAAATCACGTGGTCGTGCACTTCTTATGGCAAGCCTTGCCATAATGCGCTCGATATCACCTAAAGCTTTCAGTTGTTGGTGTAAGTCGGCATACAAACCGCTATCAATTAGCTCGGCAACCGCTTGTTGGCGCTGATGAATATGCTGCTGGTTTCTTAATGGTTGGTGGATCCAGCGTTGCAGCATTCGACTGCCCATAGGTGTTGCCGTCTTATCTAGCACCCAAGCAAGTGTATTGTCACGCTGGCCCGACAGGTTCAAAGTTAATTCAAGGTTGCGTCTGGTCGCAGCATCTAAAATGATAGTATCAGCTTGATTAAAAAGGGTAATGCTATTGATGTGCGGCAAAGCTGTCTTTTGGGTGTCTTTGACATATTGCATTAAGCAGCCAGCAGCTTGCAGTGATAAGCGAGCATCTGTAATGCCAAAGCCATGTAAATCTTTCGTGCCAAATTGCTCCAGCAATAGCTGTATGCTGGTATCGTAATCAAATTCCCATTCTGGGCGGCGACGAATACCTTTAATGTTTTCAATTAAATGCACATCGACTAAGTCTTCGCTGTAAAGTAGCTCTGCAGGGCTGGTGCGTTGTAATTCAGCTTCTAATGTCTCAGCGTTTTCTAATTCGACTACCACGAAACGCCCTGATGACACATCTAAAGTTGAGTAGCCGAAACCATTTTTACCTTGATAAACCGCAGCTAACAGATTGTCTTGACGCTCTTGCAGTAAGGCTTCATCAGTTAAGGTGCCAGGCGTTACTATACGGACAACTTTGCGCTCAACCGGACCTTTACTTGTAGCAGGATCGCCAATTTGTTCACAAATAGCTGCTGATTGACCAATTTGGACTAATTTAGCCAAATAGCCTTCAACAGAGTGGTAGGGAATACCTGCCATAGGGATGGCATTACCACCACTTTTGCCTCTAGCGGTCAACGAAATTCCTAAAAATTCAGAAGCAAGTTTGGCATCTTCATAAAATAATTCATAAAAATCTCCCATACGATAAAACAACAACATATCGGGATGCTGCGCTTTAAGCGTCAAATATTGGCGCATCATCGGAGTGTGCTTTTCTAAATTTGGATTTTCAATTGCTGTCATTAATTTGTTGCTCTAAATATGGCTTGGGGATCGGAAAAAAGACCAATACTAATCGGCGCTCATCTTAGCAATAATTGATTTGAATCCCAATAGAGTTACTCATTTAGCGCGGTTCTGAACTGCTATTATCGAGTTGAAAGAGTATAACTATTGGCTTATTTGTCAGATGGTTAACATATTGAAACCACTGTATACAGTAGTCTTTATATACAGTGGTGTAGAAGTTTTAATTATATTTTTACTTATAAGGTAT
>NZ_MCTY01000211.1:0-80999 GCF_002873635.1 Shewanella sp. 10N.286.52.B9 | reverse complement strand
TTCTGGTACCGACGGTATCCTGGTTCAAAACCAAGATGGCTCAGTGACCTTCTCGCCCAATGAGAACTTTAACGGTGACATCAGTCTTGATGTGGTGGTTATCGATGATGACGGCGCCACTGCTGAAACCACCGCAGGCATTACTACACTGGCGGTTAATGACGCACCTGTAGTTGATGGCAATATCGCTTACACTATGGATGAAGATGGTGTTATTACGGTCACGCAAGAGCAGTTACTGGCTAATGCCAGTGACATCGATGGTGATGAGTTAACTGCTAGTAATTTAGCTGTTAATGGTAATGGCAGTGTGGTTGATAACGGTAATGGCACATTCTCCATTACACCAGATCCAGATTACAACGGCGATTTAGGGCTGACATTTGATGTTTCAGATGGTGAAGCAACTGTTTCTGCCGCAATGGATTTAACAGTAAATCCAATTAATGATTTACCGACAGCACCTACTATCAATCTAGAGGGTACTGAAGACGTCAGCATAACCATTGACCCTAACTATATCCTTTCACAGGCAAGTGATATCGATGGTGATAATCTGACGTTAGATAATCTATCGGTTCGTCAACCTGCCAACTCATCACTAACACAGAATCAGGATGGTACTTATAACCTCATTACTCCTGAGCACTTCAATGGCTTAATAGAATTAAGTTATACCATTTCTGATGAAACTGGAGAGGAAGTTGAAGGTGAATTGGCAATGGATATCATCCCAGTGGATGATTCACCATTCCAAAATGGTAATGCGCATCTGACTATTCAAGAAGATGGCGACATAACCTTTAGCGAAGCTGATTTATTAGCCTTATTCGGTGATGTTGACAGCTCACTAACCATTTCGAAAGTGGTTACCGCAGATGGTGAGGAGGCTGACGGCAGTATTACTGACAATGGTGATGGAACCTGGACCTTTAGCCCGACAGGTGATTTTGCTGGTACCGCAGGTTTGCAGATCGTCGCAACAGATGGAAATAGTGAAGCAACGGTCGACTTACCTATTTATATTCGACCTGTAGCTGACGGTACTGTTATTACCACAGCTCATGAAGGGCCACTTGTTTTTGCTGAAGATAGCACGGGTCATTTCTCACTTAATGTTGAAATGCTTGATGCATCAGAAACAATGGAAAGTCTTGTGATGACAGGCTACCCAGTAGGCTTCGTAGTGAGTGATGGCACCAATACCATGACTATCACTGAAGAAGGGCAGGTTGTTGATATAACCCAATGGAATCTTGAAGACTTATCAATGACGCCACCAGAAGACTACAACGGTAATTTCTTTGTCACAGTATCTTCAGTTACTTTAGATGTTGGCGATGAAAGTTCAGTAGAGGATGACAGTCCATTATTGAACGATGTGCCACATGAAGAAGCATTTGCCATGAATGATGATGGTTACGTACTTTTAGAGGCCAGCGATTTATTGGAATCTCAAGGTTTAGATTCAGAGGCTGTCAATGTTGAAAGCGTGAGTTATTCAGGTGAAGAAGGAGTATTGATAGACAACGATAATGAGACATGGACATTCTGGTCAGATCCTGATTATCAAGGACCGGTCACTGTCGATTTTACCGTAGATGACGGCACATCTCATTCGGTTGATTTTGAAATATCGGCAATAAACACAGAGGCAGCAGTAGATAATATTGCCGAGGCAAGTATCGAAGCGCCAGCTGCAACAATCGTAACTGTTGATGAGTTACTTGAAAATGTAGAAGGTATAGAAGGTGATAATTTAACTGTTTCAAACGTGCAGGCAGAAAATGCAGTCGTTATCGATTTACTTGATGGTAGCTATAGTGTTGAGCAAGATACTGATTCACAAGGTTCTTTAGACTTAACTTACAGTGTCAGTAATGGCACAGATACAGTCGATAGCTCAATAACCCTTGGCTCTGCAGTAGGGAATGAATCTGAAGATTATGACTATACAGCAGCACCTGGTGGCAGTGTAAATGTATTCATACCAACAGATATCAGCTCAAACAGTGAAGTCGACCATGTGATTATTTCTGGTTTACCAGAAGGTGTTTCGCCTCAGTCAGGTATAGAGCAAGGAGACAGTGAATACTTAATTGCTGGGGACTTATGTCAACCAGTCAAGCTAGAAATACCAGAAAACTTTAGCGGTGATATTAATATGGACATGAGTGGTGTTAATAGCATGGATCAACCAATTGATGGAGCAGCAACGTCTATTACCATTGACGTTAATTCCTCTTATGAAATGGATGGCTCAAGTGCTGATACGCAACAATTAACCACAGGCTCTGATGATAGTAATGCAGGTGATTGGACTTCAGGTGATAACACCGATCTCGGTATTGATGTTATGGATGACAGCGCCAGCTTTGATGATAGCGCTCATACAACAACAGAGGATGACTCAACGACATTGGCTGATTCAATATAAACCACGATTAAATATTTACAGTGATAAGACGTTAAAGTGCAGGTATCTTTATAAAATATATGTTTTTTATAGAGATATCTGGATTTTAAACTAAAGTTATTATTAGGGATTATTAAATCGTAATTACACAGTACCTAAGTCGTCAATTTAGGTGGTGTTAACCAAGTCAAAATGAGTTTTAAATATGATAAATATAACAGCGTTAAGTGACATGTTTGATGGTGATACAGAGTGCGTAAAAGAGCTATTAGGTTTGTATTTAGAGTGCAATGCTGATGCCGCAACAACCATTGAGGCGCATTATAGTACTCAGGATACAGAGGCGCTTTTTCATGTTTTTCATACCTTATCAGGTTCTTTGTCTAACTTGTGCGAAGAAGATGCTGTTCCATTGATTAGGGAGGCCGAGGGGATAAGTAAAAAGGGCGAAATGCCAAGCAGGCAGCAAATAGATGTAATACAGCAACACCTATCAAAAATTGCTGAGCAGGTTAGCCTTTCCGTTTAAAAAAATTTATTTCATTGACATAACAAGGTAGTGATGGAGATAAATGAAAGGTAAAGATAATCTTGAGCAAAACTTTGAAGACATCATCGAGGAGTCTATTAACAGTGTTCATTCTGATAGCTCTAGCGTATTAATAGCTAAAAACAGCAGTAATAGTTCACAAAAAGTTTCCTCGGTTGCATTTGTCTTTTTCTTTATTTTATTGATATGGGGCTCACAAGCAGAGCTTGAAATTACTGTGGCCACAAGAGGGGAAATACTTCTAAACTCAGATATCGAAAAAGTGCAACACTTAGAAGGAGGGATACTTGAAAAACTCTATGTCGCCCCTGGCGATATTGTTTACAAAGGCCAAAAAATTGCACAATTAAGATCAAAAGATAAGCTTGGTGATCTTGCTGTTAATCTTTTTGAAATCAATCAGCTTAGGATAGAGCTAATAAAATACGAATCTTTAATATCCCAACAAGAACCCGACTTTTCAGCCTTTAAAGACTATCCACAAACGCTCAAAATACAGCAAGAGCAATGGCGAGAAGAGAATAGCAAAAATGTAACCAGTGATGATTTAATGGAGCATGATATTGCCCATAAAACAGTGATCATCGACTCTATGAAACAGCGAATACTTTCTTCTACAGCCCAGTTAAACATAATTAAAAAGCAACTCGCCATAAAAGAGCAATTGTATAAAGAAGAAATGGCGTCATATACCGACGTGCTTAATATGCAAGTGCAAGAAATGAATATGCTGCGTGAAATTGAAAATTTAGAGGAGTCAGTAGTTAATGAAGGTTTTTTATTAACTCGTCTCACCAAGCAACTGGAAAACACCAAGTTTATTAGGGATAGCGAATATCGAACCAAGGTTGTTGCGCTAGACAAAGAGCTTTCAATAAAGTCAAAAATGCTGCCATCGATTTCAGATAAAGTGGATCGCTTGTTTGTTTATTCACCGGTAGACGGTACAGTAGATAAGCTTAATTATAATTATATCTCTGCCATTATATCGCCAGGGGATAGCATTGCTGATATCACGCCGTTAAATAATGCTTTACGAGCTGAGATAAAAATAGCCCGCAAAGACATAGGTTTTATCGTTAAAGGCCAAAAAGTAAAACTAAAGCTTGATGCCTATAATTTTGCTAAATACGGTGTTATCGATGCGGTGATTTCATCTATCTCGAGAGGATCATACGAAGAAAAAGAAGAAGAATTTTTTCTAGCCGAACTCACAATCAATAAAAATTATTTAGAAAATAAAGGGGTTAAGTACCACTTAGCACCATATATGGAATTTACTGCAGATGTAAAAACAGGCAGTAGAAAAATTATTGATTATGCTCTTAAACCTATAATGGCTGCGTTAGAAGAGTCGTTTAATGAGCGTTAAACATGAATGTAAAATATAATAATAATGCGCTAAAAATTAAAATTGCTTTTGCTATTGTGCTGATATTAACTCTCGGCCAAGTGGTTTATTCACTAAAAAATACCGTTTCTGGTCAGAAGCCTGCCGTCACGGCTAATCAAGATGCACTCATTAACACCTCAAACAATATCGTCGATCAACTTGAAATATTAAATGCCACCCTCTCCTTATGCGAAGTAGGGCGCTCACCATGTAATAAGGCTCAAATTTCTGTTTTGACGCAGCAAATTGCTAAAGACGTACAGTCTTTCATTTCTATCGCATCTACTGAAAAAAAACTTATATCCCTTGCTGGTCTGTTAAAGTTTGACTACGTTAACTTATATGTAAAAAAGTATAATGATCATAAAGATATCAATACATTAAAACTTGATATCGAAGGAAGTTTAGCAGAAGTTAGTGATATTTCAGCTAACCTAAATCAAAAATTAGCAGCTGATATAAAGCAAAATTCACAATCCCAAATGGCGATATTTTTTGCCATCAATACCGCCATATTTGGTTTTTTTGTGTTTGGCTGGTACCTGATAAGGAAGCAAATTCGATACACAGTAAAAGAAAAGAGCAGATTATCGAAGTCGTTTCATCATATTTTAGGTGACGTTAAAACCCTCAATCATAGTTCTCTAAAGCATCGCTTATCAGATATTGACTCAAGCTCAGATGAAAAAAAAATCTACTCCATGCTGCTGTTTAGTTTTGAAAAGTTAGAGCAGCAAATGAGTAAAACTGACTTATACCAAAGGCTGTATAACTTATTAGGTTATGAAATTAGAGGCATAACTAACACCATACACGGGGGCATTGATCTACTGGTCAATAAAGAGAATGTTCAAGAGGTTTTACAGGCCAAAGAGATCACCACTGCGACCAGAACATTAGAAAACCTTGCTGAAAATTTTAATTTACTTTCAACTGTAGAGTCATCTTCTAGCACAAAGTTGGTCGATTTTTACAATTTAATTAGTGAATTAGTAGTACTACTATCAACAAAATCTAAGCAACAAAATAAACTTATAGAATGTTACGTCGCAAATACTATTCCCTTATCCTTTTATGGTCATCATACTGGTTTATTTTGGCTTTTGCTGATGCAAATTTCCGAAACAATCTCCAGTTCCAACTGTCGTAACGTACTGTTTTCTTTAAGTTGCAGCTCGGCAACAAGGGTTGAGAAGTTACAGATTAATATTGATCTATACCTCTATGATCAAGATATACCCTCCATGGAGCATATCGAAAATTTAGCTTGGGGTGTCGTACCTAAAAAAGACATAACCAACAAGGCATTGGTTAAAACATTACTCAATCAAATAAAAAAATATCATGTCATTCAAAAAAATATTGATGACATATCAAGAGTGCGGATCTCTTTTGATGTCACCCCTGTTGATTATCAGACTGAAAATAACCAGCTCTACGGCAGAACGCTGCTAATTTGTGGTGCATCTTATATGCAAGTTGATGTGATTGAACAAATGCTAACAGATCAAGGGGCTAAAGTGATTATTGCCCGCACCGGCAATGAATTATTTCAATCTATAAAGGAGCTTTCACCCCAAGATGGCATCATCTTAACCAATACTATTCAGGGGGTAAATTTACAGTCATTTTGTAAAATATTAAAGGCGAGGCTGAATAAGAAAGTGATCAAAATATTCTTGTCGTTATCATCCTCAAATATCGATGAGAAGCTCTACGAACATGTTGATCATGTCTTTTATCACCCTTGTCCACCCAGTGATTTTATCGGCCATATTGTTGAGCATATAAATAAAGACGAAGACGCAGCGGTAGATGAAAAATCAGAAAAAATATTAATCGTTGAAGATGATAGGTTGCAGCAATTTATCTTGAAGAAAATACTCACTGATTTAGGTTTTGATTGTGATACGGCTAATGATGGTAAAGAAGCCATTGAGTCAGTCAAAGTGGGCGATTATAAAACGGTGTTTATGGATTGTATTATGCCTAATCTTGATGGTTTAGAGGCGACATCAAGGATCAGACAGAGTGACAATGAAAATAATCTGCCTGACAGGGTCATCATCGGTGCGACCGCTTTAACCAGTAACGATGAACATCAAAAATGTATCAGTGCGGGCATGGATTATGTCATCCATAAGCCCTATAAAAAAGATGAGATTTTTAATGTATTAAGAAAGTATCTAGCAATTAATAAGGCGAATAAATGAAGATTATTAAATTCGCTTTAATACTGTTGTGTGTTGTTAATGCTGCTTCTACAAGGGCATCAGAGCTATCTTTGTTAATTGATCAGGCATTGAGGAATAATTATCAGATTATCAGTTCTGAGTTTGAATTAGTGTCTTCAGAATATGATCTACAAAAAGGGACTTCGCCTTTCTTACCAACCGTGAATATTCAGGCAAATTCCACTTGGAATGAATCTAAAACCACCTATCCTAACCCTGATGACGGTAGTCGTACCGATAATGACTATAACAGTAATGGTTACAGTTTATCCTTGTCACAGGTATTACTGGATTACTCTATCGTATATGACTACGACTTGAGCAAGTTAGAATTACAAATAAATGAAATAAAACATAATAAAATTCTCAATGATATTATCATCAAGGTGGTTGAAAATTATTTCTCTTATTTAAAATTCAAAGCGCAGCATAAAGCCACCAAAGCGGAGCTAAAGTCATCTCAAGCACGCCTAGAGCAAATTAGTAGAAACAATGAGCTGGGTAATGTGGCCAAAACAGATGTTTATGAGGCCTATGCTAAGAAGGAGCAAAATGCAAAAAGCTTGGCAAGCATTGAAAAAGACATCAGGATTTCTCTAATCAAGCTCAATTCTACAACCCAAACAAAGCTCGAACCTAAGTTTGATATCCAATTAAATCAGCACTATCAACAGATCCCATCAAGAAGCAAAAGTAAGCTTAAAAAAAACTTAGCCCATAAAAACTACGACATTATTATTTCACAATACAATATCAAAAAATCAGAAACCACATTGGATAAAACCAAATCAGGCTTTTACCCCACCATTTCAGCGTCGGCAAATTATAGTGTCAATGATAGCAATAATAATGTTGAAACCTATAACGATGATATCAGCTACTCTTTAAATATAAATGTTCCCATAATGAGTGGTGGCTCCACTTATTATGAATATCAAAAAAATAAGAATAAAATATTCCAGAGTATCGCTAACCATAGGCAATCAATTGATGACGCAGGAGTTGAATTTGATGAGTTGATTTATCAAATTAATGACAATGTCACATCAATTAATTTGTTGCGGAAAATTATTATATCGAACTACTCAGTTTATAAAGGAACGCAAAAAGCTTATAAAATCGGAACTAAAACATTAACGGATTTACTTTCTTCAGAGTCAAATTTATACAACAGTATTCGTGATTTTTATTCTAATCAATATGATTACATCATCAATATGACTAAGTTTGACGCCTTACTCGGCCCAGTTGACCTTAATATTCTTAGTGCATTATCAAATAGTATGGTGCCGATACAGAATAATTTTGATTTGGAAGTGCTTGAAAAGTTGAAAAAGGAAGCTGATGAATAAATTATCCTATATTCCTAAACTGTCGATAATCGACTTAGTTTTTCTATTCACTTCAAGTATTCTGACGACCTTACTTGGGTTGGTGCTACCATTTGCAATTTTGATTATCTTTGACCGGGTACTGCCAAATCAAGCAACTTCCACCTTGTATTTTATCTATTCAATTATTTTAATAGCGATAATTTTAGATTACAAAGTGAAAGCATTAGAAGAAACCCTTATTGCTGATATTGGTAATAAGTTTGAAAGAAAAATCACCAATCAACTGTTTCAGGCGGTATGTCATGCCAATATCACCCGTTTTAAAAAGCTTGAAGTCGGTGAATACTTAGAACGACTCAATACGATCCCCAGCTTAAAATCCTATTTTAGTGGCGACTTAGTGTCATCTTTTATCAATATATTTACTTGTATTGTGACCATAGTCGTACTGGCGGTCATTAATCTGAATACCGGTATTATCATCAGTGTAGCGTCATTATTTCTATTTATTATTGCCTATTTTTCAACAAGTAAAAAAGTGCAGTTATTAGAAACCAAGTCGACTATTGAGGGGATTACAAACTCTAAAATAATCGAGATTGTGTCATATCCACTGGATATTAAAAGTCGCACCATGGAATACCGAGTTGAAAACTTGATGAATAACATGATCGAACAACGAGAGCATTTCAGTACTAAATTTGAAAGACAGGAATCAAATTTTGCCTTAATTCTTTCTTTGGTGCAGCAGCTTTCAGTGGCGGTAGTGGTAATTAATGGTGCCCTTAGCGTGATCGCAACAGAAATGAGCCAAGGGGTGATGGCGGCTATTATTTTATTAACTAACCGCTATTTTGGCCCGTATCAGCAAGCGATGAGAACTATGGGACAATGGAAAATCAATAAAATTTATATTGATCGCTTGAATGAAATGTTGCTGATGGAAAATACCAATAAAGCGGCTTGCACCTCGCCTGAGTCTGCTGCCGGGCAAGAGCCTAACACTAGCTCTGGTTCAAGTGTGTTGGCCAGTGATAAAGCTAACGAAGCGTTATTAGCCTACAACAGTAGGATCCCCAAGATAATTTTTAATAATCGAGAAATCTCTTTTACTAAGGGAAAAATAACCCTACTAAAAGGCAAGTCGGGTAGTGGTAAAACCCGGTTAATTGAGCGCATTGTACAAAAATCTCAAGAAGAGAATATCGATGCTAACCTTGTTGTAACTATAGATAAAAACAGCAGTTTTATTGAAGGGACTATCATAGATAATATCACTTGTTTTAGGCCGCAATTACATAAGGCGGCATATTCTCTTTGTGAAGCTTTATCAATAAAAGAAGATATCGACCAACTCAAACTCGGTTTTTTTACTGAGCTCAGTAGCGGTAATAGTAAAGTATTTTCTCGTCAGGTTTCTTTTTTATTACTTATTGTAAGAGCACTATTAAATAACAAGTTGGTTATTATTATTGATGATTTTGATCTTGTTTACGATAAAGAAGTGGCCATTAATTTGCTCTCTTGTTTGAGGCCCCGCACCGGAAAATACTCCTTTGTCATAGTGAGTAATAAAATCACCAATACTGACACCCTGGTTGAAACGATTACATTGGGTTAAAAAATGGATACTTTAATAGCATTTGATGAGCTTAACGAAAGACTAGAGCACTTTAAGCATGGTGAGTATCAGCAGCGCTTTGAACAAACGCCATTATTAAATGGCATAGCCTATGCGTTGATTGCATTAGAGTGGGAAGGGACCCCCAGTATTTTATCCGATGTCTTTATTCATCATGACAACCACCTTAGCGCATTTAAAGCCACATTAACCAGAGTTGGCTATGAGTGTCTAAGCATTGATATAAAAACAAAAGATCAATTACACGAGGTCACATGTCCGGCCTTTATTTCGCTAAAACATCAAAATTATATTTTACTCAGTTATAACGATAAAACCTGCTTCTTATATGATTATGAAAATGACAATATTTTCGAATATGTGTTTGATCCCAGCGGCGAGTTTGTCGCATCGATTTGTTACATATCAAGTTACTCTCGGTTATTTCGAGAGCCGCCGCCAGAGTCTCAAGATAAAAAGAATTGGATTAAATATTCGTTTTATCGATATAACGCAGAATTTAAAGATCTCATTAAACTGAGTTTAGGGATCAACTTGTTGGGCGCCCTGCAGCCTTTTTTTATTATGAGTGTATATAATTTTGCCTTAAGTGCAGGCTCGATTTCTACCTTATTGTGGCTTTCAGCAGGGGCTGTGATGGTCGCTTGTTTCGAATATATTTTGAAAAAGCAGCGTATGGAAATTCTAGCAACCTCAGGCAAAGAGCTCTCTTGTTATATTTCTTACAGTGTTTTGTCTAAACTGCTGTGGCTGCCCTATGCGATGACATCAAGTGCTGGTACATCTTCACAGTTAGCCAGACTCAAAGATATTGACCAATTTAGGCAGTTAGTGACAGCTGAATCAAGCTTAAGCTACTTTGATTTACCTTTTATCTTTATTTTTATCATTGCCATAGTCATCATGTCTGGCACCGCGGCGATCACCGTAATATCTGGTATTTTAGTCATGGTGGGCTTTTGTGTGTATGGCCGCTACATCTATTCAAAATCGGCTTCTCAAAGTTCTAGAGCCAATGCGATGGTTTCTTATCAGTGGAATGAAATATTATCCAATACCTCCTCAATTCAAGGGTTACCATTAATTTCGGTATTAAAATCACGTTTTAATTCAGCGTTAATACAACGATTAAGCGATTCACACCAAGTTAGTACCACTAACAGCAAAGTGCAGAGTATGGGTGGTAGTTTGATTCAAATTATCGGCATCACCAGTATTGTCACCGCGGTGTCAGGCGTGATGGAAGGCACGACAGATGCAGGTGCTATGTTGGCGATTATCATTTTAGTGTGGAAGGCACTAACGCCAATTATGGGGATTTATAATTCCTTAGCCAAAATAGATACTATTAAAGCTTCAACGGGGCAAATTAATGCGCTAATGTCACTAGATGATGACCGCAATAAAATGGAGAAAAGCTCGCCATTAAATCAATTTCAGGGACAGTTAAAAGTCACCGGGCTAACCCATCGTTATACGGGGCTTTCAAAAGGGTTAACTAACTTATCTTTTCGTGTTGGCAAAGGCCAGAAAGTGTCAGTTTGTGCGCCTTCTGGGGTAGGTAAAACCACGTTAATGAACCTTTTTGGGGGGATTGAAACCCGTTTTCAAGGTCAAATCACGCTAGATAATTATAATATTACCCAGTTTAATAGCTTCAAATATAGAAATAGCATCTGCTATATCCCCTTTGACTTTCATTTATACCAAGGGTCAATTCTGGCTAATTATCGGCTTTATAATGGCTATGTTGATGAAGACCATATCGATAAAATGATCAGCTTTTTTCATTTAGAAAAATACTTGCCAGAAGGTAAGTCAACACTGATCACCAGCGGATTAATCAAAAGCTTACCAGATGGTATTTTAAGAAAAATAAAGCTGATGATTGGTATTGGTAGTTGTCAGCAAAAATTTCTTATTATTGATGAGCCATTTGTCGGCTCAGAAAAAGAAAATAGCCATTATTTAACTTCGCTTTTTTCTAGCTATTTAAAGAAATGCACAGTGATCTATACCAGCAATGAGAAGGCCATGGTGGCAACATCAGATCTGTGTTTACTGCTGGATGAAGAGGGGGCGCAGAAGTTTTTTGGTACGCCTGATAAGGTCTTATCAGCGGCGTCTAAAATATTGTATTAAAGGCCGTAGCCTTTGCAGATGGTATTCGCTTCAACAGGGTCTAAGGAGGCTACTTTTAATCCCCCTTTTTCATCAGTCAAATTTGGTAGTGTATTCTTGTAGTGGGCTTTTAATTGAGCTTAGCTGTGAATTGAGTTTCGCTATAAATAAAGCACAGATAAAAGACATCAAATAAATTTAGTGAGCTTTTCTACCAGAATTTCGCGTCTAAAGGGTTTAGGTAAATAATCGTTCATGCCCACATCGTAACACTTTTGAATATCATCATCTAAAATTGAAGCGGTTAAGGCTATGATAACCACAGGCTCTGAGCCTTCTACCTTTTCAAAAGCGCGTATGGCCTCAGTGGCTTCAAAGCCTGTCATAACTGGCATCATACAATCCATCAGTATCAATTCGATGTTTTTATGGTGACGTTTATATATTTCTAGCGCTTCGCCACCATGGTTGGCAATTTTGTAATTTATTCCTAATTTTTTTAAGTTAATTTCAACCACTTTCTGATTAATTTTATTATCTTCCACCAGCAAAATAAGTTTGTCACTCTTCATCGTCGCTTGAGTGCTTTCAATGTCAACAGTAACTGATCTTGTGACGGTTTTCAGTAAGGTATCTAATCTAAGCCCTAACAATGGGATTGTGACGTAGCCAGAAATGGATTCGCCAAAGTCATCCTTGCTATCATTGTTATGACGAGATAGCACCACAGGCAAGTTTGGGTAAGCTTTAGTTATGTTAATGATGTCAGAGGCTTTAGTCGTGGGAGTTTGCTTGAGCAGTAATACTGCACTGTCTGATATTGATTCAGGCAGCTCATCAAAGGCCTTAAGTAAGATGACAGGGTAGTTAAATTCATCCAAATTTTGCAGTAATAGGGTTTCATGCTCGTTAGCACAGTAATAAATGGTTTGAGCTGGCTTAGCAGGGGCTGTATGGGCCTGCTTGTCTAAAATCAAATTGAAATAAAACTCTGAGCCGACTCCTTTGGTTGAGTTGATTTCAATTTTACTGCCCATCATTTGAACCATTTTTGCTGAAATAGCCAGCCCTAAACCTGTGCCACCAAATTCAGTAGAGGTGCTATTGCTTTCTTGTTTAAATTCTTCAAATACCTGACTTTGTTTGTCCTCATCTATTCCAATACCAGTATCTCTTACTGAGAAATATAAATTAACCTTATGGTCTTGGGCGCTTTTTAATGGCTGTTGTCGCAAGGTAAATTGCACTGAACCTGAGCTAGTAAACTTAATCGCATTTGATGCCAGATTCATCAAAATTTGTCTTAGCTTTTGCTCATCGGCACGGATTAACGTCGGTATTTGTGCATCCATATCGATACGCAATTCGATATCTTTTTGCTGTGCCTTGGGGGCGATAAGGGCTGCTGTATCGTAGATAACTTCTTTTATGGCGCAAGTGTGAACATTAATATCAAACTTGCCCGATTCAATTTTGGAGAGGTCTAAAATATCATTGATAAGCATTAATAGTGTTTGAGAGGATGCATTTATCGTCGCTAAATAGTCTTTTTGCATGGCGTTTAAATTAGAGTCTGTGAGGATCTCGGTCATGCCAATAATGCCATTTAACGGAGTACGTATTTCGTGGGACATATTCGCGAGAAACGAGCTTTTAGCCCGATTGGCCTTTATTTCATCTTGCTTAGCGTCAATCAGTTCTTCTTCAAGTTGATGGCTGGCAATGTTGACCGTATATAAGGTTATAAAGATAAGTAAGCATAATAATAAGGCAAGCAGATAGTCATACAATAAGTAATTTTTAATTTTCTCATCTATCATGCTTGGAAGTTGATTAAATAACCCATCAAGCTCCTCTTCAACCTGTTGAATCGAGGCGCGAAGCTCACCTTGTAGCCCTGATTTATAGTCGTAGCCAAGCTTTTGATGTTCAGTTTGTAGCGTGAAAAATGCGTTTTTATAGGCTTCTAAATGGCGAGTAATGGATTTATCGATATTATTTCGGCCCAGAAGTGAGCCAAGCGTGTCAAATTGCAGCGTAATTTGTTCAAGCTGCTTTGGGTCAAAGCTGGAGAAAAACTCGAAAGTCTGCTGCTGAATATCAAGCAGTACCAGGTTTAATTCAGCATCATGACGCTGCAAAGCATCTTGCTCAAATGCCAGCTCCGCAAGCTTAAATCTGCCTTGATAACCAGGTTCAAGGTCATCTCCGTCAATCAAAAAGGTTTGCTTGCTAAGTTCGTTAAAGGTGTTGGTATAGCGGGCGACACTCTTGATACTGTCAAGGCCGTTAAAGTCTATTTGTAAGTCATGGGATATCAATATGCTATTGATATCCAGCAGTTGTTGCTCTAATAATCTTTCGCTGTAATTAAGCTGGGTGATGTATTGCTCTTCACGTCTTAGGATAAAATCCTTTTCCAATCGGCGAAGTTGTAAAAGGGTATTGGAGGCAAGCGATATCTTATTTTGAAACACTCCGAGCTCGTGTCGCTGTTGAATAGTTTTTTGATTGGCGATTAAAAAAAGTATCAAAATAATAAATATTGAAACCGCACCAACAGCCATTAACTGCTTAAGATTAAGTCGTGCAAAAGTTTTCATATCCATAAACCTTTAGTAATCCATTATCATTGCCAATCCTATCTAATAACTATAGTTGTAAATCATATTAATATCAGAAAACAAACAGAAAAAGATTGATAAAACACTGATAAAATCAAGCCATAGGTTAAGTTTATCAGTCACAGTACAAACAAAATGCAGCAGGTTTAGCTTACTCATACCTGCATTGTTTCAGGCTGACATGGGTAGGGCTTGAATATAATGAAAAACCTTGCCGTTTTTGGGGAAGCACATAGCGTGATACAGATTGCTAATCATCCAAAGCTTCAAGATACAAGTGGTCAACTAATATTAATTACAGTTAAACCGCGGACTTTTTGGGTTTCTCTGGTATTTTAGTCACAATTTTTTGGCCAGTATTCTGGCTTTAGTTGTTTTGGGAATATGTAGGCATGAATAGCATCGATCTATTTGTAAAAAACTGGGGCAGTAAAAATGCCATGGTGCCAATAAAGAGTCAGTTTATCGCTGAACTTGAAGCAAAACTGACGGCAGTGCTGCCAGACTCATATAAGTATTTAATCTCAACCTATGGCTTGGTGCACACCCCTAATGTATTGACAAAAATTTGCGATTTAGGTGTCGATATTTCTGAAGTGCAGGACTTTTTAAGCCTTGAAGATGTGGCGTTACTGTCCAACTTATATGAGATGAGCGGCATGCCAAAAGGGCATATTTTGTTTGCCTCTGATTGTAAAGGCAACATGTTTTGCTTTAAGCAAACCGAGTGTCAAACTCAGCAGCAAGATGTGGCTGTGTGGTTTTATAATCAAGGTTGGGGGACGGTTGAAAAGGTGTCTAATTCGTTCAGTGAATGGCTACAGCAGTTCAATGATCTTTAAAGCGGATTTATCACTAGCTAAGTTACTTATTGTATAGCTTCCAGTAGGTTAACTGTCTAAGTATATTGATTTTAAGTGTAAGTTTCTGTTAGTGAAAAACCGGCTTAAGTAATTAAGCCGGTTTTTTATGGATTATTTTTGTTTGCGTAACCAGTTCATTTGGTAAATAACAAAACTGATAAATACCATAAAAATGATTAAGAATGTTTTTTGCAATAAAGGGTCTTCTAATGATGTCACTATGGGGTCATCCATAGGGAAACGGGTCATAATCTCGGTGGCAGTAGGGATCAAATGAAATAGTATGGTTGCCGAAAAACAGAGGTTAACTAGATATTTATTCCACGATTCAAACAGCACTGTTTTATCAAGTACGATGCCAATAACAGCCGCTAATATGGTTAATGTAAGGCTCGAAGTATAAGACTCGAAGTTTAATTTGGGGGCATTTTTTGGCCACTGTGTTAATTCAGGCTAATTCATCCAAGGACTCGATATCGAGTCCTTTTTTGTTGGTTTTTAGTCAGAATATTACTTTACATAAGCGGTATCGCAAAGCTATGTTTAAGCTATTGTTTGCTTGAAATTTAAACTGCACAGGCCTTGAGTTTAATTCAGATGACGCGATGCAAGGAGTGGTTGTGGACATAAAATTGAATATCAAATTATCTACATTCTGTATTACTCAGTTCTCAATAGTCACCCTGTTGGTTCTTGCTGGGCTCGCTGCCTATATTTATGCTCATATCACTGGACATGAATATGTATTGGGTTTCTTGCCGTTATTTGACGTAGGTAATGAGCAAAGCTTTCCGACTTATTTCTCGGTATTAAATTTACTATTAGCGTCAATATTGTTTTTTGTTTTATATCTATTTGAAAAAACCAATCATCATAAAGGCTTTAATTATTGGTTATATTTAGCAGTGCTATTTTTATTATTATCCTGTGATGAGAGCGTAGGGGTACACGAAAATTTTTCAAATATTCATGATTACCTTGCTGCGAAAGACATCATACCGGCCTTAATTAGCTCACACACATGGTTACCTTTTGGGGGGGTGTTTGTGTTTGTTGTAGGCGTCTCGCTAGTGCCATTTTTAAGATCATTATCAAAACAAAGCGCTTTTTATTTTGTACTTTCAGGGGGGATTTTTCTTACCGGGGCTATTGGTTTTGAATATCTAGGTGCTGTGATGTTAGAGCACGGATTAGTCGATTCCAAGGCTGACTTATTGTACAAACTGCGCCGAGTATTTGAAGAGGCGTTTGAAATGTATGGCATCGCAATATTAAACTGTGCTTTATATCGAGAGATGCTTAATAGAAAGCTTTGTTTGGCTATTCATCGCTCAGAATCATAAGCTATGATCTTCGCCGTAGAGTTGCACAGACTTTACCGGATTATTGTAAGAAAACTGTGAAAGCAGATTGATCGCTATAGGGTTTTTCCATTCATTCAAGTCACAAGAACACACAGCTAAAACCCCAAGCGCTAAAGTTTACTATCACCCAAGTTACGACTATAACTTAAATAGTCGACTCTAATGGGTGAGCCTGCCAAAACGTTTAGGAAAAGTTTAAACATGAACATGCAGATAGTTTCTCAGGCTAAAAATCTCACCGGTTTCTTCTTTCTTCTCTATTTTTTACCCCTTGCCTTATTGCTATTTGTTATCCTCGCCAGTACCACAATGGATTTACCTTTTGGCATTTTTACCCGTGATCTCGCTGCGACGGCAGAAGTGAATCCTTTAACTGGGGTGACATCAAATGTTGGCGCTTTATTGTGGGCAGCTGCTGCGACCATATGCTTTTTAACTTGGGAGGTTTTTCGTCATCAGCCTAAAGAAAAGTGGTTCGCTGTATTTATGTTGTGTTCAGGCCTATTAACCACGCTGCTATTATGTGACGACTTTTTTATGCTGCACGATTATATTTTTCCGCGTTATTTAGCTATCAAAGAGAAGTTTTTTCTATTGGCTTACTTCAGTTTAATGTTTTGCTGGATGGTGGTTTTCAGAAAGTGCATCCTAAAAACGCAGTATCTAATTCTGCTGCTCGCCTTTGTTTTTTTTGCTTTGTCAGTGTTGGTTGATCAGTTTCAAACTCCAATCGAGGCCTTTATTGGTGACTCACGTATTTTGTTTGAGGATGGCTTTAAGCTGATTGGTATTGTTAGTTGGCTTGGTTATTTTTTTAAATGCTGTTTATTGAAAATAAACGAAAATATACTCGAGTAAGGGGGTTAATTAATTTCTTTGGCAGATTGGATTGATCTCTTAAGGTATTATGCAAGATGCAATTTTTATCAGCAGCTAACGTTGGCGCTTTAGGCTAAAACTAGCACCAAAACCTAGGCTGAAAACTAGCACTAAATCTTAGTGCTAAATCTTAGTGTTAATATAAAGTCTCAACGCGCTCTCTCAAAGCTCACCTAAAAGCTAGAAGTAAACCTAATTGAGTTTTGCCAACCTATAACCTTGCTCAATCAATAGTCCTATTTATTGAGTCGCAGCCCTCTCATTTCGCCATTTTAGCCTACAATTTATCAGTGCCCTTTAGGGCGAGTGGCGTGATATTTCTTCGTAATAAACTCGCTGTTAAATATTAAACGCCAATGTGATTCACCTGAATCAAAGCAAGGATATAGTTTATGAGTAATTCACTGTATGAACGTCTTGGCGGCAGTGCTGGCATTGAGAGTATTGCAAATGACTTGGTCGATTTGCATATGGCCAACCCGACAATCTCCCCAAGATTTGCCAAATCAGATCCCGTAGCGCTAAAAAATGCCGCGGCGACATTTTTCATTGCAGGAACTGGCGGCCCAAGTGTGTATAAAGGCCAAGATATGCTCTCGGTACATAAAGGCATGAACATATCGGCGGCTGAATTTATGGCGGTACTGGATGATGCATTGCAGGCATTTGAAATGAATAATATTAGCCAGCGGGATCAAGAACAAGCGCTGTATATTTTGTACAGCATGCGATCTGATATCGTGTTGGTTTAGCTTGTTACTGCCCTAAATGGCTCACTTAACCCCGAGAGTAGGCTAAGTTAACCAGTTATTCAGGATCGACTTAGTCTCTTATCACTAGTCTCTTATCACTGATCTGTTAACGCAGACTTCAAACCAGCTCTATAGCTTGTGTCATCAATAGCTCGGCTGCAAAGGATAACCTTATGGGCACATTTCGCACAGAAACGGATTCATTTGGGCCATTAAAGGTGCCTGCGGATAAATACTATGGCGCTCAGTCGGCGCGCAGCTTAATCAATTTCGCTATTGGGGTCGAGACCATGCCCAAGCCATTAATTCATGCTTTGGGAATGGTGAAGCAATGTGCGGCCAAGGTGAATATGGAGTTTGGCATTCTCGATACTGATATTGGTCAAGCGATTGAACAGGCCGCTGGCGAGGTGATGCAAGGCAAACTGGATGAACACTTTCCGTTGTCGGTATGGCAAACTGGCTCGGGCACTCACACCAATATGAATATCAATGAGGTGATTGCTAATCGCGCCATTGAATTGCTTGGCGGCGTGCTTGGCAGTAAAACCCCCGTGCACCCAAATGATCATTGTAATTTAGGCCAGTCATCAAACGACTGCTTTCCCACTGCAATGCACATCGCAGCAGTACTGGAGTTACACCAGCAATTGTTGCCCGCATTAAGGCATTTACAGCAGCAGCTAGCGATAAAATCGGTAGCATTTAATCATATTATAAAAATCGGTCGAACCCATATTCAAGATGCCACTCCGCTGACCTTAGGTCAGGAGTTTTCAGGTTATAGTGCCCAAATGAGTCATGGCATTGCTCGAGTTGAAGCGGTAATGCCTGCGTTATTACAGTTGGCTCAGGGCGGCACAGCTGTGGGGACCGGCATGAACTCAATCAAAGGCTTTGATATAAGCTTTGCTCAGCAAGTTGCCAAGCTGACTAAATTGCCCTTTATTACTGCGACCAATAAATTTGAGGCCATAGCGAGCCATGATGCCATTGTTGAAGCCAGTGGCGCATTAAATACCGTGGCCGTCAGTGTGATGAAAATTGCAAACGATATCCGCTTTTTGGCCTCTGGGCCGCGCTGTGGATTAGGGGAAATTAATCTGCCTGCAAATGAGCCCGGCTCATCGATAATGCCCGCTAAAGTGAACCCGAGCCAATGTGAAGCGTTAACTATGATAGCGGCGCAGGTTATGGGAAATCATACAACCATTTCAGTGGCAGGCAGCAATGGCCATTTTGAGCTCAATGCCTTTAAGCCAGTGATGATTTATAACCTACTGCAATCAATTGCTTTACTGGCAGATGGTTGTAGCAGTTTTACTGATAAATGTATTTGCGGTATTAGTGCCAATGAAGCACAACTTGCTAAGTTTTGTGATGAGTCATTAATGCTGGTAACCGCGCTTAATGACTACCTTGGTTATGATAATGCCGCCAGCATCGCTAAAAAAGCTCATCAAGATGGCTCGACACTACTAGTGGCAGCCCTTGCCCTTGGATTACTCACAGAAGCGGAATTTAAGCAGTGGGTCGTGGTAGAGAAGATGCTAGCGCCCCATGATTTACCTAAAGGCAAACCTTAAATAAACGATCGAATGATCTCGCTTAAAACACCGTCTAAGTAAAGAGTTGCTTATGAAACTTAATTTTAATATGGAAGATGCCAGCCAAATATTTGTCGGCGCTTTTGCTTTAGCTGTACCGATTTCTTTTTCTGAAGAAGCGTGGAAACTGGGTGAGACTTTACCCTTAATCAACGTCATGATGCTGTTTGTGTTGTCGGTGGTGTTTTTGGGGTTATTTACCTATCACAGCGTGTTTCAACATGATGTTAAATCACGGGTTATTGTGTTTATATTTCGGATCGTTATCGCTTATTTGATGGCGGCCTTGGTAGTGAGCTTGGTGTTATTATGCCTTAATAAATTACCCTTATTAGACGATCCCATAACCTCATTACGGCGGATTATTATCATTACTATGCCAGCCTCTATGGGCGCCATAGTGGTGGATAGCTTTGATAAAGAGTAAGCCTTAAAAGAGTAACCTGTAAAATAACCTTGCCTCTTTAGCTATAAGTATTCAGCTATGACCGTTCAATTTGGCCGCTAATAACTATCCGATTAAATCGACTAAAAGTAGCGTTTTATTACAATATTTATTCGATTAGTTGCTTGTTAAGCTAAGGCTATTAATCACTCATAGAGTAGAACATCATGAAAGTATTAGGCCGTTTTAGCGCTCGACCAGCAATGGATGGTGACGGGGTTAACATTAAGCGGGTTGCGGATTTTATCAATACCCGCTTTGATCCTTATTTAATGATTGATGAGATCAAATCAGATGATCAGCAAGATTTCATTGGTGGTTTTCCACCGCATCCTCATCGCGGTATTGAAACCTTTACCTATATTCGTAAGGGTGGCTTTGAACACCGCGATCAATTAGGTAATGTTAAAGCCATACGCGCTGGCGATGTGCAGTGGATGAGTACTGGCAGTGGGGTGATTCATTCTGAAATGCCATTAGCCGATGCTGAAGATGGCCTACATGGCTTTCAAATTTGGCTCAATATGCCCGCTAAAGACAAAATGCGTCCGGCGATCTATCAAGATACCTCAGAAAAGGCTAATCCAACGGGTACTAACCAAGACGGTGCGCAGTTAAAGGCGCTTGCTGGCCATTGGCAATTTGCTGGCAATGATAGGGACAATGACGCTGAGGAATTAGTCTCGAGTATTCAAGGCTTGGCGGGCAATGGTGCCATTGCGGATTTAACGCTCGCAGCTAATGGCCACGCCAGTATTGATTTATCCAGCCATGAGGTGGTTCATGCCTATATCTATCAAGGTGAGCTTGAATATATCGCCGCCAATGGAGACTTGATGACGGCCAGCGCCGGACAGTTATTGTTATTGTCAGCTGAGCTAAGTCATTTTAACAATGCTATCTCTGCCGAGACAGGGTTATTGTTACTGGCAGGTTCGCCCATTAATGAAAAAATAGTCCATATGGGCCCCTTTGTGATGAATAGCCAAGCTGAAATAGATCAAGCAGTAGATGATTACCAACAAGGGCGCTTTGGTAAGATCATTTAGCAAAGATATATCTGCCATGTGCGGATAAAATTGCTACAATATGCAATTAGGCCAAGGTATAAATATCTTGGCTGTTTTGTTTGTACTCGTTTTGTTTCAGTACCCGTTTTATATCAGAGGATATTCGCCTTGAGTCAGTCTACTCAACAAGCCGCTAATACGGCTTTCGCATCACTAAATCTTAAACCTGATTTGCTTGAAAATCTCAAAACCATGGGATTCGAGTCAATGACTCAAATTCAAGCTGAGAGCTTACCAGCAATCCTTGCAGGTGATGACGTGATTGGCCAAGGAAAAACCGGCTCAGGTAAAACTGCAGCATTTGGTTTGGGCTTACTAAACAAGTTAGATGTGAAACGTTTTCGCATCCAAACCATGGTGTTGTGCCCAACACGTGAACTCGCCGACCAAGTGGCAAAAGAGATCCGTACTCTAGCTCGCGGCATTCATAACGTGAAAGTACTAACATTGTGTGGCGGCGTACCAATGGGACCACAAATTGGTTCATTGGAACATGGCGCGCACATTATTGTTGGCACCCCAGGACGTATTGTTGATCATCTTGATCGCAATCGCTTAGATTTAAGCAACGTTAACATGCTGATTTTAGATGAAGCCGATCGCATGTTAGAAATGGGCTTTCAGCAGCAATTAGACCAAATTATTGAAGACACGCCGCGTGAGCGTCAAACCTTGCTATTTAGCGCGACCTTCCCAGAGCAAATTAAGCAGGTTGCTGATCAAATCATGTATAAGCCATTAATGGTTAAGGTTGAAGCGACGCACGACAACCTCACTATCGATCAGCATTTTTATCTAACCGAAGACAATCATGCACGTATGGAGGCTTTACAGTTATTGTTACTGGATAAGCAGCCTGAAAGTGCGGTGGTGTTTTGTAACACCCGCCGTGAAACTCAAAAAGTGGCGGATACGTTAGCTGAACAAGGTTTTAGCGTACTAGCCTTACATGGCGACTTAGAGCAGCGCGAGCGCGATCAAATGTTACTGCGTTTTGCCAACAAAAGTGCCCGCGTATTAGTGGCAACCGATGTGGCGTCTCGTGGTTTAGATATCGAAGACTTAGACGCGGTATTTAACTATCACATTGCCTACGATACCGAAGTACACATTCACCGTATTGGCCGTACCGGTCGTGCGGGCAGTACTGGCGCAGCTTACACTTTCTATAGTCATGAAGATGGTCATCGTATGGTTGAAATCGGTGAGCTAATTGGCCGCGAAATCGACGGTGAAGCATTACCAGCCATGAGTGCGTTAACGAAAATGCCACTTGAAGCTGAGATGGTTACCATTCAAATCGATGCAGGTAAGAAGCATAAGGTTCGCCCTGGCGATATCGTTGGTGGTTTAACTGGCGAAAATGGCATTGATGGCGCAGACATTGGCAAAATTAAAGTGACCGATATCCGTTCATTTGTGGCAGTGAAACGCACCGCGTCTAAAAAGGCACTTAACAAGATCACTAAAGGCCGCTTAAAAGGTAAAACTTACCGCGCTTGGTTCTTGTAGGTCTGAACTTTAGTCGGTAACGTCAGCGTTACTTACTGAATTGAAAGCGAGTTTAGTGAATACTAAACTCGCTTTTTTGTATCTGTGGAATAAGTTTATTGCTCATAAAATGAAGCTGAGTTTTAGTATACTCATCATCAGTACATAGCAGGCTAGGAGTTGCGATTTTCTGCGCCTTTGAGGTAATAGCTCGCTAATTACTTTTGTCTTAGTCACTTCTGACTTAGTCACTTCTGATTTAGTCGGTTTGATTTTAGCAACCTTGGTTTCAGGCGATTTAGTTTTAATAAGATTATCTTGGCTGCAGCTAGTTGAGGAAGGCGTTAATCTATAAAGCGTTGATTGCCAGACAACAAAGAAAGAGATATTAATTTGATAGTCTTGCTGATCAATACTGAACTTGAACCGCTTAAAGGGCAAACAGTAGATCAATTGCGAAATGAGCTTTTTATCTTGATGTATGACTTCGAAGCGAGAAGTGAAGCGGTCATAGCGAACAATTATTTCTTGTTCGACTTTTTTGGCGTTAGCAGGGGCGGCTTCGCTTGCTGTAACAAGTGTATGCCGTTGCTGTTGAATCCTTTCAAATTTAAGCAAAATATTCCTTTAAATATGTATTAAATAAAGCGTTAAGTCATTTATTTAATAATAAAAGGACAATTATCCCAAGTTAAACTTAGTTCATCTACATCGACGCTCCCACACGAAAAAAAGAGTTAATTGAGGTGCGGTTATTAGGTGACTTCTTATCAAAATCAATATGCTCAGTGATGTTTGCACTATGAAGTAAATTACCTGAATAGATGATAATTCGATTGGGTTTAGCATCAACACTGAACACTTTTTCAAATAACTCATCTGAGTCATCCATATAGCCTTTTCTGTTATTGGCAGCCTTTTTTACATCCTCAACCATTTTTATAATCACTTCTTTGTCATCGACAGATAAACCCAGCTTCTCAGTTCCCTTGTAACGATAGAAACAGGTACCACCCAAGTCACTACCGTTGAGGTAATGTACTGCCGTCATATTTTGGCTGGTTAACGAATCAAAGTGGGCATAGTTTGTGTGGCATTAAGCTGTATCGGTGCCAGTTGCGCTTTTTATCCGCCGCCTTGTTATTTTCTGTTGTTAGTTAATGTATGCAATCACTGTCTTTTGAGAACAATAAATTGTCATGGGGTACTTTATGCATTAATGAAGTGGTTCTTGTTGTTTTTAAGAGTTTTTCTCTTGTGTTTTAACCGGGTGTAATGAAGGCTTTAGGTTCCATTTTATTAAAGAAAAAGCCATAAAAAAAGGTATGAAAAACATTGTCTTCATACCTTTATTAACTCATCGCTGACTAACTTTAGCTACGCGCTTTCGGTCTTGCATTCGCATATGGGTCAACACTTGCAGAGCTTGAGCTATTTGCAGAGGTGTTATTGTTACGACGACGTTGCGGCTTTTTCGCTGCGCCACTGGCATCTGAATTAGCATCAGAACGTGAGTTTTGACGAGAGTGATGTCTAGATTCTGGTTTACCTGATCTATCACTGCTGTTTTGGCTCGCATGCTTACGGCGATTTGGGTTCGGCTTTTTATGGTTGCTGTTGTGGCCACCAGCGCGATTCAAATTCGGCTCAGGCAAAGTATGACATGCTTCATAACCGGCAATCTGTTTACGTTCAATTACGCGCTTAATAAGACGCTCAATATCATGCAGTAATTTGACTTCTTCATCACTCACTAATGATACCGCTTGACCAGATGCACCCGCACGGCCAGTACGGCCAATACGATGCACATAATCTTCAGGCACATTCGGTAAGTCAAAGTTAACCACAAATGGCAGTTGGTCAATATCGATACCACGGGCAGCGATATCGGTGGCCACCATCACTTGTGCAGTGCCCGCTTTAAAGTCAGCTAAAGCTTTAGTACGAGCGCTTTGACTCTTGTTACCATGAATAGCAACCGCTTTAATGCCATCAGCTTCTAGGTTTTTTGCTAAGCGGTTGGCGCCATGTTTGGTGCGTGAAAAAACTAACACTTGATGCCAATCATTTTCTTTAATTAGCTTGGTTAGAATTTTAGCTTTACGGCTTTTATCAATGGCGTATACCGCTTGATCAACCGTGTTCGCTGTTGCGTTACGTGGCGTTACTGAAATTTCAACTGGGTTATTCACTAAGCCTTTAGCCAGCTCGCGAATTTCATCTGAGAAGGTGGCTGAGAACATTAAGTTCTGACGTTGCTTTGGCAACATGGCTAAGATTTTCTTAATGTCACGAATAAAGCCCATATCCAGCATTCTGTCGGCTTCATCCAAAATAAGCACTTCAAGCTGACTAAAGCTCAATACTTTTTGTTGGCATAAATCTAATAATCGACCCGGTGTCGCCACCAAAACATCAACGCCATTTCTTAGTGCTGCAATTTGCGGGTTAATAGATACGCCCCCAAATACCACTGCAGATTTTAGCGGTAAGTTTGCGCCATACGTTGACACGCTTTCAGCAACTTGAGCGGCTAATTCACGTGTTGGAGTTAATACCAAGGCTCTAACTTGTCCGCGCTGTGCACGTTGACCTTTTGAAAGTAATTCTAGTAGTGGCAGGGTAAAACCTGCTGTCTTGCCGGTGCCGGTTTGTGCTGCAGCCATAACATCTTTGCCTTCAAGTACAGCAGGGATCGCTTGTGCTTGAATAGCGGAAGGCGTGTCATAGCCTTGTTTTTCAACAGCTTTTAAAATTGCTGCACTTAAGCCAAGGGAGGCAAAACTCATAGAATGATCTCTTTGGTCAACGCTAACGTTGTTTACAATAAATGGGAGCCAGAATGTGGCGGGCGTGAAGCTTACCTGAATAGGTGCATAAGTGCTAATAAATCGCCAATTTAACCCTTGTCCTTAGGGCATGGCATCCACAGCAAACGCTGGTGTTAGCGGTACTTTCACTCAGCACAATGGCCGAAATCGATGAATAAGGATTAATCTTTGATGGCAAAGTCGGCTATTTAACATACAATGAAATACAATCACTTACCGAATGGAGTCGCGATAAATGAAACCGCAGTTTGCCGCGCAAGTTCATATTGAAAAAACGCTGGCTTGCCTTCGTGAACAAGCCTGTTCGGTGATTAAAAATATTTTGCTGATGTCTAATATTTCCAGCCAAGATGTGCAGCAGGGAATGAAAAAGTTACATGCCCACGGCCAAGTGGCACTGCATTTTCATCCCGATCGCATTGATAGTCGCGGGCTCAGTGTGGCTGCTGGGCTATTAAAAGATGGCTATTATAAAACCCAGTTTGAGACTCATATCTCCAATGGCCAGTTATCACCTGAATTAGGTGGCCCTCGAGATCATTGGGAGAACCAACTGTTTGGTCAATGCTACTCTGGGGTAAAACATCGGCCTAAGTATGGCGCTTTAGATTTAGGTTTTTGCCCATTAGGCCCAGCACCCCGTTTTGGTAGTTGTTACTTCATTACAAAGCCCCAAGTGTTATCTCGCTGCAGTTTTAGTTATATGGATTCATATCGCTTGCCAAAAGAAAAGGGCACGCTGCAGTGTTTTGAAGTGATTTTAGCGGCGTTACTTAGTGAAAGTTTTGAGCGCCATTATGCGCTGGGGCTGGCTAATATCAAACCAGCGCAGATTATTACGCATTTACAGCAGCTGCCTATGGAAGTTAATGCACGCTTTGCTCGCCAGCCCTTAGGTAATCTTGATCATTATATCGAAGCGCAGATCCACGGTGATGTATCACTGGATGATGATATTGCTTATCTGGTGGCAGACCCAAGTTTTAAACTCACTGAAGTGGGGGATTGCATGCAAGCCCTGTGTGAGGAATATGACATCAGATTGCTGTGGCATCAGGGTTATCAATTAACAGTTGATAGCGTGCCAAAAGATTTTCGTGGCCCTGATATGCCTGTACTTGCTCAAGCAATTGCGAAAGACGGCTTAATCACCGCACAATTAATTGGCAAAGCGGCAATGGATCTCACCTTAAAGCCAATGTTATGGAGTGAGCGCGGTAAGCAAGCACAGCAGTTACAGCAGTTGAAGTTAATCTGGCATGTGTTAGTGAAATTTGGTGCGATTGCGCCAACTGAGCCAACGGCTTAAGCGACTTGCTAAAGCCAGTAGCTAAATCAGCAGCCTGATAAGGCTAGCTAAAACGATAGGTTGCTCCGCCTTGGCGCTTGGATTTGTACATGGCAAAGTCAGCTGATTTAATCAAACTATCAAAGCATTCACCCGAATCAGGGTAAGTGGCGATACCAATACTGCAATTAACGTTTACCGATTGTTCGCCCAATTGAAAGGGCTTATATAAACATGCAATTAAGGTATCTGCCACAGCGGCAATGTCGTTGTTGTCGTGAATGCCTTCAATCATTAAGACAAACTCATCACCACCCATTCTAGCAATGGTGTCAGCATCTCTGATTTGGGCATTTAACCTGCGGCCCACTTCTATTAGCACTTGATCACCTTCGTTATGACCAAGGCTGTCATTGACCTTTTTAAAGTCGTCTAAATCAATATAAAACAGACAAAAACGACTGTTATTGCGTTTGGCTCTTTCGATATATTGTCCGACTCTGTCAGTGAGTAAGTGACGATTGGGCATTTGGGTGAGTTGATCGTAATAGGCAAGGTTTAATAACCGCTGGGCATCTTCAATGCGTTTGGTGATATCGCGGTTGATGCCGAGTGCGCCGAGAAACTGCTGTTGCTCATCAAACAGCGGGATACACATGGACTCAATCCAGCCTATGGTGCCATCTTGATGTTTAAAGCGAATTTCACCGCTCCACTTGCCATGCTTGGCCACTGCAGACATCACTTGTTCGGTGATAGATTCAGTATCCTCCGGCGAATGCAAAATACTGACGTGTTGACCCAGTATCTCGGCTTTACTATAGCCATATAAAGATTGAGAACCTGCGTTCCAATCGATCACAACACCTTCAGTGTCGGTGACCACCACAGCATCAAATAAATAATCAAATGCTTGGGCCCGCAGCGCAGGAAGATCAAATTGCATTTAATTGCATCTCCACAGTGAATTTTTAGTCATTAAAAAGGACTAACTAAATGTGGGTAGAATTAGGGTATTTGTCAATGGTTAATATTTGAACGTAGCAATGTTTATGGTTTTAGTCATGGGGAGTTTTTATGGCTCTGGTCATCAAAGCCGCTGTGGTTTTTAAGCAGATCTTTTAACCCTCTAAACAAGGTTAATAAGCTTTACCTACTATAATTTTTATTAGTATTGTGTGAGTCAGTTAACACTTCTAAGCTGGCGGCTGTAATCTAGGGCTTTAGCTTGCGATACTGCGGCAATTTTCCACACTTTACTGCGCCAATCTAGGCGTATTTCTCTTCAGGAATCTAATGGATAAAACTTTAGAAAAGTCCCTCACTCACTGGCTTAAATCGCAGAAATCATCTTGTGGTATTTTCCTTAAATTAGCCATTTTTACCGGGGCCGCTAATGGGGTGGCAATTGTTGCCCAAGCTTACTTGTTGGCGACCATCCTCCATGGGGTGATCATGCTGGAATTACCCATGGGCAGTTTTACGCTGCAATTTGGCGCTTTAATTAGTTTAATTCTAGTCAGAGCGGTGCTGGCATATGCTAGAGAGCGTTTGAGTTTTGAAGCGGGTAAACGCCTTCGTGGCGACATTCGTGAAGCTGTGCTCAATAAGCTCACCGATTTAGGTCCAGCTTTTATTAAAGGTAAACCAGCAGGGGCATGGGCCAGTGTGGTTCTTGAGCAAGTTGAAGATCTGCACGATTTTTATGCTAAATATTTACCGCAAATGATGCTGGCAGCGTTTATTCCGCTAATTATTTTAGTGGCGGTATTTCCGCTCAATTGGGCCTCAGGGCTGATCTTACTAGCCACAGCGCCGTTGATCCCCATGTTTATGATTTTAGTGGGCATGGGCGCCGCCGATGCTAATCGTAAAAACTTCAGCGCGCTGTCACGTTTAAGCGGCCATTTTATGGATCGCTTAAAGGGCATAAGTACCCTCAAGCTGTTTCACCGCGCAGAAGCTGAAGTAAAGCAAATCGAAACTGGCTCAGAAGACTTTAGGCAACGCACTATGTCAGTGCTGAGAATGGCATTTTTAAGTTCGGCGGTACTGGAGTTTTTTGCCGCGCTATCTATCGCTGTGCTGGCGGTGTATTTTGGCTTTAGCTACCTAGAGCACCTTAATTTTGGTCATTATGGGGTTAAAATTAGTTTATTTACCGGTATGTTTGTGCTGATTTTAGCGCCAGAGTTTTTTCAGCCATTACGTGATTTAGGCACCCATTACCATGCTAAAGCACAAGCCATTGGTGCAGCAGAAGCCTTGGTAGAACTTCTTGAACATCCTAATCCATTAAAGCAAGTTGACGAAAACTTTAGCGAGCAAACTGGCCAGCTGCGAAACACCGATCTCAGTAAAATTGTGATCACCGCAACAGATCTTGAAGTGCTCACCTTAGAGGGAAAACCCTTATTAGGGCCGATTTCATTTAGCATTAAAGCCGGCGAACATATTGCTATTGTTGGCCCAAGTGGCGCCGGTAAAACCAGTTTATTAAATGCCTTGCTGGGCTTTTTACCTTACAGAGGTTCACTGCAAATTAATGCCGCTGAGCTGAGTTTACTTGATAAAAACTATTGGCGCTCAAGGCTTGCTTGGTTAGGTCAAGACCCGCAGTTGTTCCATGGCTCTATCCGCGATAATGTCAGCCTAGGCAACGCACAGCTCAGCGATGCTGAGATTATGGCGTTACTGCAACAAGCCAATATTGCTGATTTTGTTCAGGCTCATCCCCAAGGGCTTGATGCCATTATTAGTGACCAATCAGCGGGTATTTCAGTGGGACAAGCTCAGCGTATTGCCCTTGCGCGGGCGTTGTCGCAACCTGCGAGCTTATTCTTGTTAGATGAGCCCACCGCCAGTCTTGATAACCAAAGTGAGCAACTGGTTAGCGCCGCCCTTAATCAAGCCAAGTTGCAGCAAACCAGCTTGATGATCACCCATCGATTAGACCAGCTACAAGATATGGATAATATTTTAGTGATTGATAATGGCAACCTTGTGCAACAAGGCGACTATAAAACCCTCAGCCAGCAACCGGGTTTATTCAAATCAATGCAGCAACAAGATGATGGTTTATCACTGTTTATTACTGCTGAATCTGATACTGACGCGGCAAACGTAAATAACCAAGCCGAAATGGCGCAGAGCATTGGCACTAAGGAGGATAAATAATGCAAGTTTTATATCCGTTCCTTAAATTGTTTAAACGCCAATGGCTGATGATGGCCATTGGCTTGTTTCTTACCTGTACTACTATCCTTGCGGGTATCGGTTTATTGTCATTATCGGGCTGGTTTTTATCCGCAACCGCCATCGCGGGTTTAACTGCAGCCACGGCATTAGCCTTTAACTTTTTTACTCCTGCTGGTGGGGTGCGTTTTTTCTCTATTGCCCGCACCGCAAGTCGTTATGGTGAGCGCTTAGCTACCCATGAGGCGACCTTTAAATTACTTACGGATTTACGGGTTTGGTCTTGGAAAAAGCTGTTTCCGCTTAGTGCCAGTAATCTGCAAGGGTTACGACAAGGCGACATGCTTAACCGTCTTGTGGCCGATATCGATACCTTAGATCATTTGTATTTACGCTTACTGGTGCCAATGACAGCGTCGTTATTGACCATCATTGCCTTGTATGCATTTTTATCTTGGTTTGATTTAACCCTAGCGTTAAGCCTATGTGGTTTGTTGCTGAGTGTGTGGATTGTGCTGCCATTGATATTCTATCGCTTAGGCAGAAAACCTGGTGAGGCTGTGGTAGATGCTAAGCGCCACTTTAGAGTGTTAATCCTTGATGTTATTCAGGGACAAGCTGAATTAAGCATTTTTGCAGCTAATGATCGTTATAGACAAAAATTACGTGATGCTGGAACAGCCTTATTTAACAGCCAAACAGCCATGGCCAATATTACTGGTTTTAGCCAAGGGCTATTAATTGCGGTGAACGGTTTTGCTGTGGTAATGATGTTATATCTTGCTGGACAAGGCGTTGGTGCGCAGGTGCCGCCAGGCCCCTTAATGGCGACAATGGTGTTTGCTACTATGGCGTCAATTGAAATGATGATGCCAATCTCTGGGGCGTTTCAGCATTTATCTAGCTGTGTGTTATCGGCTAAACGTATTACTGAAATTACCGATCAGCAAGGGGATATTCAGTACGGTGAGCGCCAATTTCAAGGGGGTGAATTAGCTGCTACAGAACTTGAGTTAAACGACATTCACTTTGGCTATCAAGCTGAGCGGTCAATTTTAACCGGGGTTAATTTACATATAACCCAAGGCCAAAAAGTGGCCTTACTTGGGCCAACGGGCTGTGGTAAATCAAGCTTGCTTGCACTGATCACCCGTGAGTGGATGCCGCAACAAGGTCAAATCAGATTATCAGGTCATGATATTGCTGACTATGACGAAGTGTCATTACGCAACGCGATGACAGTGGTGAGTCAGCGGGTGCATTTATTTGCTGGCACAGTACGCGATAACTTAACCATTGCCTTACCTTATGTTGAGGGGCAAAAGAAAAAGGCCAATGATCAGCGCTTAATCGCAGTGTTAAAGCAAGTGGGCTTAGGCACGTTACTTGAGTCCGTAACGGCTACAGATCGCGGTGAAGAAATTGGTTTAGACAGCTGGATTGGTGACGGCGGGCGTCAGTTATCAGGTGGCGAACAGCGCCGAATTGGGGTGGCTCGTGCATTACTGCGTGATGCGCCTATTTTATTGCTTGATGAGCCAACCGAAGGGCTTGATAAACGCACTGAACGGGAAATTTTACGCTTACTGTTTACGTTTGCTGAAGGTAAAACCTTACTGATGATAAGCCACAGACTCACCGCCATGGCTGAAATGGATCAAATTCATATGCTGGATAATGGGCTGATTGCCGCCAGTGGCACCCATGAAGACTTAATGCAAGATTGTGCTGAATACCAAGGTTTATATAAGCATTTAGCCAAAGAAGCTTAATAGGACTGGTATCGTTAGAAAGGACTGTTATCGTTTGAAAGGAATTGGAAAACGCTTTTGAAACGATAATGACAACAAAAAAACGCTAATCGACTTGGGATTGAACCAAGCGATTAGCGTTTTTTTGTTTTAGCTTCAAATTGAGCTGGTTACTTGCAGACTATAAAGATTGAAACTCATTTCTGGACAAAAGCTTGTTAGAGTTAAAGCTCTTAAGATGATGAGTCTCATTAGGGAAAGTATGACAATCGGATATGAGATAATGCCAATCTAAAGCTTTAGTCACCTAATAGAAGTTTTTGTTACATGGAGCTTTGCTCATGGCCCTGATTTATCTTATGTTGCATATAAATAACATGTAATAGTGAAGTTTTAAGTGGATCCAACCACAGAGCCTCACCTTTTTTGGCGCCAGTGATTAGATTCATTCGATTACGAACCATTAATATCCATGAAATATCAAAAACGGTAGAAAGAACATGTAACCCTAGCGAACTGATTAAAATTTTCTTCTCAGGTAAATAGAATAAACCAACAGCAAGAGTAATAAGTGAGACCGAGAACAAAACAATAGTTATAGTCATAAATACTTTTGAAATTTTCATTTCTGTATTTTCATTAATTTGCACTGAAAATGTATACAATTTATACATCAAATATCCCCCTAACGTCAGCATACATAGTATTATTGTTTTAAATACTGATTCTTCCTTGAAAATCATAAAATTATCCTTTTGATTGTTGTGTGAGTCAGATTGATATTTATCGGCCATGATATTCGCTCAATATCGGATTTTTGATTTAGAATTTTTCGCGCACAAATTTGAAATGAAGAATTAAAAGGCTTAGTGGCTTAATTTACTATAACTATAATTAACCTCACTCTTCATCTGGCGGATCACCACTATCCTCTTTTCTCTTATGTTGCTCCTGTTTCGCTTTTTCCACATTTTTAAATGCTGGGGGCGGGATCGGAAAAACTGAAATTAAGGGAAAATTGCCAAAAATATAAATGCTCCTTTGGACATTTTCTTACCCCAAATAACCATTTTATACAAAGAGTTAACTAAAATAAGAAATAGAATGACTCCAACACAGTATTGAAGAAGCACATCCTTTATACCAATTGAGTTAAGTAAATCCATTTTCACTCCATCTAGCCATATAAATTAGATGGGGATAATGTAGCCACTATTTAAGTAGTTTTAAGATGCTTATTTAGCGTGAGTTTCAATAAATACTCTAGCGCCGCAGGTTTTCCTAATCACTTATAGTGGTACTTATTCGAAATTATGTTAGTAAAACAACTCTATCTAATATCTATAAATCAACAAGATAGTGACACCTTCCAGTTTTAAGCTCCATGCCACATTAAACGATCAAATCATATTTTTAGATTGGCGGTTGAAAGATGACAAAGTACCAATTAACGATGCTTTTGCTGAAAAGCAAAGATAGGACAGGCATAGCTTATAGACTAAGCAAACCCATTTATCATTAGCTTTTCTAAAGCCAAAGCTTTATTCGGCCAACTTGCCTTTTGAGTTGCGAAACACATTTTGGGACATAAATGCGTTACAGCCACCAACTTTATACTTCGTTTATATTGGGGCAATTACTGTAATCCATCACTTCCATCACTTCCATCTAATCCATTGCCTGCCGCAGGCTTATGTGCAGATACAACTGCGAGACGCTGCAAGTACGTCCATGTAGGCTCTGCCAAAACATCCATGTTTTGGAAGCTCGCTGCTGCATCTACACTGGGATTATTGTCTCTTCGATGTGACTGTATTTGTGACAACTTAAAGGGCTAGAAAGCTTAAGTTGTATAGGTATTTTGATCTTCTAAGAATGCACAATTTGAATTGAGGTCATCGAGAAAAGGCCGTGAGCTTGGCATGGATGCCAAGCTAGCTTTCGTTAGGCCATGGATGGCCTATCGGAAGCGTTAGGGCTTTTCGACAATGACCGAAGGCGGCTAAAGATGAAGTTAAAAGCTGGATCAATCCCCGTTGAAAATATGCGATTTTCAGCATTTTTCGTTGGGGCTGCGGGGTGTTCTAAGAGGGAGTCGCAGTTCACTCCCTTTTAGTCTGGTGTGGGCGAAGCGCCACGACCTTGACTTTTTTCAAAATGATAACTTCAACATGGTACCAAACCTTGGGGGTAAAACTCAGTTAACCAGTCGATGCATCTGTTTATTATCAATAATCCTAACAGCTTTTCTCTCTAACGATGCATCACTTACTAGCTCTTTATCTTGTATAGCAACAGCTAGCATATTGTCTGCCACAAGCTTGCCTGTAATGGGTTTGTACTTGGCTAAAGGGCCGATAAATACCCCAGAGGCAATAGCAAAAAACTTTTGCCCTATATCTTCTAAGGTTCGCTGACTCGCACGCTCCCCTAATAACAAGCTTGGCTGAAATATCATTAGTTTAGGTAGGTTAAGCGCGACTAAGGCTTGCTGTACCTGACCTTTAGCACGATTATAAAAAATGCTTGAATTTGCATTGGCATCTAATGCCGTGACCACTGAAAAAGACCATGGCTTTGAACGGTTTCTGCTAAGTTGATGTTGTTGGATTAACTTAGCGAAATCAATAACTGCAGTCACATCTACTTTTTTAAAATTATCTTGGCTACCCGCTTGCTTAATGGTGGTGCCTAAACAACAAAATGCATGATCGATGTCGATCGGAATGGATAAACTGGGGATGTCTTCTAGCTGGCATTGAATAAAGCTGAGCTTGTCGATGCCGTGGGTGCCTTCAGCCAGTTGTGGCAGACGTCGACCTAAAACCACTACTTGCTGGTAGCGCTCATCAGCCAGTAATCCAAGTAACACATTTGCACCAATAAGCCCTGTGGCACCAATTATTGCAGCATTCATAATTTTCCTAAAGTACCAAGCCAGCATGTTGACTCTTTTTTATAAGCAGAGATTTTAGCATGGAATAAGCTTGTTAATACGGCTCAAAATAAGTGCGCAAAAGCGCTGCTGCATAGGTAGTTGAATAGGTAGTTGCATAGGTAATTGCATTGGTAATTGCAGGGTTATTAGTCCATAGCAGCTGCTATTGAACATTTATAAGTATTGGTTTTAGCATGGAATAAGCTTGTTAGTACGGCTCAAAATAAGTGCGCAGAAAGCGCTATTGCATAGGAAATTACCGGGTTATCAGTACATAACTGCTGTCATTGAACATCTAATAAGTGTCGGTTTTAGCATGGAATAAGCTTGTTAATATCATCAAGATAGCGCAGTATTTTGTGGCATAAATATAATGAATAAGCTGACCATTCAGTTTGAAAACATAAAAACAGGGAGACGTTATGGGATTATTTGATGCGATATTAGGTAACTCGTCAGAAGTTGATTTAGCAGAATTAGAGCAAGAGCTTGCGCCAATTTTGGCTGACAATGAGTCAGTGCATCTGGGTTATAAATTGATCCGCGATATGTTTGTGTTCACCGACAAACGGCTTATTTTAATCGACAAACAAGGCATGACGGGCAAAAAGGTGAGTTATCATTCAATTGCTTATAAATCGATGACTCACTTTATTGTTGAAACCGCAGGTACCTTTGATATGGATGCCGAGCTGAAAATTTATATTTCAGGCACAGAGCAACCCATAGTTAAAGAGCTAAAAAAAGGCACTGATGTGGTGGGCATTCAAAAAGCCATTGCTAACTTTTCACTTTAATTGCGAGTTAATGTGTTTTATAACAAAGCTGCCAGCTAACGGCTTACAAGAAACCGCAGGCCAACAACAATTACTGAGTTAACATATTGGCTGAGCCTTAACGCAATCATTATGTGCGTATGGTTAGGCCTACTTTACATATTGGATAACGCAAATGACCACAGATAACCCGCAACCATCACCTCTGAATGATGCCCCTAAATCCATTCAACTTGCGGTCGATTTAATTCAGTTACTTGAAGAAAATAAAATAGATACCACAACGGCGATTGAAGCATTACAAATCACCTTAGCTGATTTCAAAAAAAAGCAGCAACAGGGCACGTAATTGCCCGGAGTAACGGCTTGAGAACCACTCACATGGTCGAACTAAAATAATCAAGGAACAGATATGACCGAAGCTCACTTACCACTGACAGATTTCATCGAATATAGCCAAGCAGAGATGATTGAACGGGCGCAGCAAAACTATCAAAATGTAAAACGCCGTCATTCGATACGTAAGTTCTCTGATAGAGCGGTTCCTCAGCAGGTTATTGAGCAATGTATTTTAGCGGCAGGAACCGCGCCCAATGGCGCCAATCATCAGCCGTGGCACTTTGTCGCCATCAGCAACCCTGAGATTAAAGCGCAAATTCGCCAGCAAGCTGAAGCCATCGAACAAGCATTTTATGCCGGTCGCGGCGGTGAAGAGTGGCTCGATAATTTAAAGCCATTAGGCACTAATGCCAGCAAACCTTATCTAGAAACCGCGCCTTGGTTAATTGCGGTGTTTTCTAAAAAACGCAGCGAAGATAATGGTGAGCAAAAGCAGAATTATTACGTGCATGAGTCGGTAGGCATCGCCACAGGTTTTTTAATTCAGGCGCTGCACAATGCAGGCCTTGGCACCTTAACTCACACTCCCAAACCTATGTCGTTTTTAAGTAAAGTATGTGGCCGAGATAATGACAATGAGCGCCCCTATATGCTGATTGTGGCTGGTTATCCTGATGAGAATGCTACGGTACCAGAGCATGCTTTACACAAGAAACCGTTAACTGAGATTTGTGATTTTTTATGATTACTTCCAGCCTTGTAACCACTGGCTGGTTTGTTTTAACTCGCGCCAATTGATAGCAAATTCTTGACCGTTTAGCTCTGCTCTAATCAAGCATTCAATCACGTTTTGTTGTTCATCAAAACTGACTTTAGTGACCGAAAAGTGTTTTAGTTTTTCGGTCACATTGACCTTTGTCCATTTACTATGAAGTAACTTTTTTGGGTGTAATGGGTTCATTCATTTCTCCTAGTTGGCGGTCTATATCTCATCTGATTGTTTATTTACCTCATTACGTTATTACGTTGAATCGGGTTAAAAGGTTCAGCTATAGAAGGGTTCTGTTTCCAAACTCTGTTTGGATTAACATTGTGGTTTTTTCACATTCACACTTGCCCTCAATTTATTTTGCCATGTAAAAATCAAAGTCGTGGCGCTTCGCCCACACCAGAGTCAAGGGGGAAACTGCTTGTCCCCCTTAACAATCCCTCAGCCCCCGACGAAAAATGCTGAAAAGCGCATAATTTTCGATGGGGATTGATCCAGCTTCTGACTTCGTTTGTTGCTAACTTCGGCCCCTGTTTATTATAAAGAGTGAAAATGCTAACGCTTCCGATGGTGAGTCTGAAGTAAATGGATTTACAAATGTCACGGTGGCATGGATGCTAAGGAGTGACCCTGCACCGCGAAAGCTATGCTCACATCCATGTGAGCACACGCTATTTTCTCTGCGTCCTCAATTCAAATTGAGTCGGAGGCAAATAGATCTTCAACTCTTTAGCTTTTACTTGCCGCAATATATGAGGCTAAATCGAAGATATGAACATTCCGGTGTAAGCGCAGCTGTGACCGTCCATGACATGGCGAAGTTTCACAGTGTGAAACGTTCTGAGCGAGAGGCATGGATGCCGAACTGGCCGTTTAACAAGGATGTTATTTGTTTTGGCAGAGCTTTCAGGGACCTTTTGATTTATATAAAGAATGCAGCGTGTCACAGTAGTGCTTGCACATAAGGTCGCTCTTTCACATCTGACCCATAGGGATTTGGGAAATGTCATGATGATGTCGGGAACATCATTGACCATGTGATCGCGACATTTGTATATCCTATACATCAGCTGCGGCAGGCAATTGGTTAGATTGAAGTAATGGCCTGCTGTAACGGGGCCAATATAAATGAAGTTTAAAGCTTAATATCACTGTGTATTAACGCAGTTATATTAATCCTCTAAGAATTTTTCATTATTATCGAAGCCAAAATCAGGTCAATTGGCATCGATAAATTTGAGGTTGAAAGTTTAACTTATATATTTCATGGGTTTATGTTATTCATATTGAGTAACAATGGACCCGATAAATGTTCAGGCTCAACTTTGCGGAGTGATTAACCTTAATGCGGCCAATAAAGTAGGCATTAGTTCCTTTACATCAGTAAGTTACATGATAAATTGAATTCAAAATTAATTATAAGCAGGGATTTATCCGAGACGCTGGATAATAAGCTGTTAGCTTTCCATCATAAATCGAGGTTCTATGCTCTATCACTATACAAGCCTCACCGGCTTAATTGGGGTTGTAAGTAACAAATCTATTTGGGCTAGCCATTGTGAATTTTTGAATGACTCCAGTGAATTTCATCATGCATTAAGTTTTGCAAAAAGCTACTCAGGTAATATCTTTATGGAAGATGATTATATTGCTGCTTTTGGTTGGGTCGTAAGAGACTCGCTAGAAAAAATGAAAAAGCATGATGTGTTTGTTAGTTCTTTTAGTGAAAAGCCTGACTTACTTAGCCAATGGCGAGGTTATTGCCCACAAGGTTCGGGGATATGTATCGGGTTTGATGACGAAAAAATACGAGCTTTTTGTGAAAATCATGGATATAAATTAGAGAAATGCATCTACGATACAAGCGCTCAGGAAAAGCGCATTTTAAAATATCTTAATGAGTGCCTAGAGAAATGTCCAAAACCTCAATTAACTAGGGATGAGTATGATGCTCTAGACGCTAAGGGGCAGGTTGAACAAGAGATTGGTTATAGAGCACTTCTCGAAACAGGTGAGCATAAAGAACTGGCTGATATTGCCTTATCAGAGTTTTGTGAAAAGATTAATGAAACAGCACCTTTGATGAAAGATTTCGGTTTTCACGAAGAAGCGGAATGGAGAATAATTAGCAGAAATCCTTCAGTGAAGAACGAATTTAGGAGTTCAAACTCCCATATCATTCCTTATATTGTTCTGCCAATACTAGAAGAGTTTAAGGACTGTATTAAAGAGATAATAATAGGTCCAAACCCTGCAAAACATCGGTGTAAATCTTCTATAGAGCACTTATTAAAGTCTAATGGGTTTAATAATGTAGACCTTAAAGTATCAACAATACCTTTCAACAGTTGGTAGCGAGAAAGCTAACAAGGCACTTAAACGGAACAAAAAACAGTTGGTTACGTTTCGCTTCGCTACACATTATAACCAACTATTTTTGTCCGCTTAGTGCGGCGTTATACGTCATTCAGAGAGATGAGTTTTATCATGGCAATCAGTGAGTTTGAAATAAAGCGTTGTGAGAAAGAGTTAGATAAGTTTATTGATGAGCATCGGCCTCCTGTTCATGTAAGAGACCAGCTTGATATTAGTTATCAAATTGAAAATCAAAGCGTTGTGCTATTTGAAATTAGAGCTAACTTTAGAAATCCATCGGAAAAATTAGATATTCCGATTGCGAAAGCTACATATGTGAAAACGCAAAAAGTGTGGAAGATCTATTGGCAAAAATCTGATCTTAAATGGCATGTATATGAACCTGTAGCAACAGTCAAACATCTAGAAGATTTCTTGAATGTTGTTGGTCAAAATGAGTACGATTGCTTTTTTAGTTAAACGTATAGCAAGGTAGTTATAACGGAACTAAAACAGTGGGTTACGCTTCGCTTTGCTACACATGTTAACCCGCAATTTTAGTCCGATTATTGCGGCGTTACACGTACATTCGGAGTTGCCATGATCAAAACTGAAAGCATACAGATTCAATGTCCACAGTGTGGTGAAACTGAATTTGAACAACCTGATAATGTACAAGATGATGACTTTGTTAAATGTAATCATTGTAAATTTGAAATGATGCTGGCAGACCTTAAAGAGGTAGGTATTGAGCAAGCTAAGGAAGTCATTATTCCAGAAGCTAAAAAAGAAATTGAAAATATGTTAAAGAAAGCGTTCAAGGGGTTTAAATAAATGAGCAAATACGAAATTATAAGTAGTCTTGTTTCATTACTGGCTATAGTGGTTTCTTCAGTTTCATTAATCCGAACTCGTAAACTGGCTAAAGAACAACTAGAACTAGAAAGGGTCACTGCTGAGCTTTCTAAGCTTCAAATTGAAAGTATCGAATTAGAAAAGGCTGACAAAATAAAGCCTAAATTTAATGTATCGTTAACTAAATTAGGAAAGTCATATTCTTTCTATATTTCCAATACAGGGCAAGGCTCTGCATTTGACGTCAGGTTTGAGCTTGTTGACTGTGAAAACAGTCCACTTTGTAGTGATGTAGAAGAGAAATTCCCACATCCAGAAATGAAGCCAAATACCAGAGTTAAGTTAATCGCTGCAATATGCTTAGGCTCTCCATTAAAATACCAAGCAAAGATTACATGGAAAGACTTAGAAAAAGAAAGCCATGAGGAACTTTTTTGGGTCACTGTATAGCACGTGTAGCAAGGTGTTTAAATTGAACTAAAACAGTTGGTTAAGTTTCGCTTCGCTACACATTCTAACCCACAATTTTAGTCCGCTTAGTGCGGCGTTACTAACCCACTTTTTGTCCCAAAAAAGTTACAAACCAATCCCAATCATGCCCCTAAAGTAGCGAGTTAACTAGCTATTAGACGCCAAAATCGCGTGTTGTAATTGTCGTAAATCATTCACAATAAAATCAGCCTGAGATTGATAATCAGGCTGCTTATTGTGGTTGATAAACACCGACTTCATCCCTGCATTTTTCGCCGCTTGAATATCATATAAATAATCGCCCACATAAATCAGTGACGCAGGGTCTAAATCCCAAGTGGTGGCGATGGCCAGCAGTGCATCTGGGGCGGGTTTGGCGGGGTAACACTCGCGGGTTAATACCAGTTCGAGATTGATATTATTTTGTCTAAGCTTGGTGGCGGTAGCTGCTTTACTGTTGCGGGTAACAATGGCGCTGGGCAAACTTAACTGTTCAATGGTGCTGAGCAATTCTTGCATATGCGGCAAGGCCTTGGCGTTAGTGGCATCTTGTGTTTCATGGGCCAAGATAATTTGGTTGGCTCTATCTTGCAAAGGCGGATGGGTAATATCGGCGACAAAATCCAGTAGGTCAACATCGCATGGGCAACCTAATTCCTGTTTTATTTGGCTAAAATCCAGTGCTGATTCAACCAAGGTGCCATCTAAATCAAAAATGACGCCTTTAATGCCGGCCAAACTTTTCATTGCTAATCCTTGCAGTCAAAAATAGGGTGATGAGGTGCGATAGCCGTTCGCGCTCACGCTCTGATTCTACTCAGCTTATGCTTAGCTTGAGCTTATATGTGGCTATCAAATATAAGCGTATCTAAGGTAATACTAAATGGGCCTTGCTGTTTGGCGGCGATCAGTAACCCAATACGGCTGATATCAGCAAATTTTAACGCTGGCGCGCTGATATTTCTACCCCGAAAACGTGGCAGAAAATCTGTCACGGTAAATGTGTGTTCACTCCATTGCCCCGCTTGCGTATCAAAGTCGGCGGCATAGGCTTCACCAAAACTCAGTTTGGCGGTTTTTAGGCGTAATTGATAGCGTTTACCGTCACCAAAGACCCTAAGGGTAATACGGTCACTATAAGGGGCTGTTTGACGTAATTGAAACTCTATCGAGGCAAAGCCGCCATTATTATCTAGCGAGACATTACCGCTAAATACGGCATTTTGGCCTTGTTGAGAGTCAAGCTGACTTGCCGATAATCCGCCCATTACCGTGTCATTACTTATTCTGCCCTCTTTGACATGATTGGGGTTATCAAACTGAATTTCCATGGCGAAAGCCTTTATGCTGAGTAAATGAAATAACACCAAAGTGACAATATAAAGCGGAAATAACTTTAGCATAATGCTGTGCCTCAAGGTTGTTTAGCTGGCATTTAAGTTGAGTTATGGTTTTGATTGATGATTTTAGTAAAAAAAGCGACTTATCTGGGTGAGGGATAAGTCGCAAAAGGTAACGCAGGGACTGGTAAATCGTGTTTAATCAATACTCATACTGGGTAGATATCAGTATGAGTATTGGTTGTTACTCTTCTTCGGCAACAAAGTCATCCATTAGAATAACTGAGAACATAGAAGTGTCATTTTCTGCATCCACTGCAGCAACGCTGTATAGCCCATTTGCAGCTAAGCTCACTGGCAGTGGACCAATGGCAACAGTTTTAGTACCTGTTACAGTGACGCTTACGGTGTAATCACCTGGGGCAACACTTAAACTACCTGACGCTGCTTTAAATGGTACATCTGTTAGCGCAGGCTCTGATGCACTGATGTCGGCTGTAGGGGTGAGGTAAACATCGACATTACCCGCTGAGTACGAAGCGTGGATGACGTTTAATCTAGCTTCAGTTGCAATGCGGCGAGTGTGCTCGGCAAAGGCCCAAGGGCTAATGTCGTTGTCAGATAAAGAGCCGACAGCGAGCACTGAGTAGCTGGCACCTAGCATTAAATCGACTTCGGCATCTTTAATCACTTCAACTGAGTTATCAGCATCAGCTGCCACAGTGACTGTGTGCATGCCTTCTGGGATGTTGACGTAACCTGCAAATTGACCAAACGATAGCATGTCAATGGCGGGAGTCATGCTGCCATCAAGAAACACATCAACAGCAGGTGCGTCTGCTACGGCATGGACTACACGGATGTCGCTACCACTGCTCACATCATTTAAAAGTACTTGTGCATCTGGTAATGCCACTAACAGCGCGACAGGTGAGTCTCCTGACCATTCATTTGGGATTGCCGAAATGAAGTAATCATTACCTGCGGCTAAATTGACTGTGCCTGAATCAAACACCACGGTTTTGTCACCATTTGGGGTAATTCGAATTTGATAATCAGCGGTCGGCACTTCAAGCTGATCACTGTTATCCATGTAATTGGCCGATAAGGTTGGCTCCATCATGGCGATGTCTGCCATTGGCTCGGTAACGTAAATATCCACTAAACCCACATCAGGAGCAGCATGTAATACTTGCACTCGGGCATTGTCTGCGGTGATATCGGCTTTTTCATTGGCAACCAATTTGAGCATCAAGTTTTCATCGCTGACGTTACCTAAAGCAACGGCGGTATATTCCATATCTGCAGCGGCGGCTAAGTCGGCTGACAATACCGTTGTAGTGGTGCCATCTGCAAGCTTTGCATCTACGGTAATGGCGTAGGTTGAGGCTTCAACTTCTAACAAACCACTTGAAACGGCGTAATCGACATCGGCTAATAACTGAGCGCCATCGGCAGTGACATTAACCATAGGCGCATCGCTTGATGCGTGAATAACGCGTACTTGGGCATATTCAATATTGGGGGGTTCTTCAATAACAATTTTGTCATCGTCATCATCTGAACAAGCGGTTAGGGCGATTAGTGAAAAGCACAGAGCAAGGGAGTATTTCCGTTTCATCTTTATATCCTCAAATTCATTTTGTCGTATTGTCATGTCGATGGGTAATACGGCACTTGCTAATTTAGGATCATGTTTTTATTTAATCTTTAAACACAATTGTTGGTTTTAGAGATTCTAATAGGGTGATTTTTAGTCGGTATGACAAACATCGACATAGGGGTGAATAGGGGATAATCTGTAGTCTTAATCGGTGTTGTAAGGTGTCGCGTGTGAGTTTAAAAAGCCGTCAAAATACTCTGAATAAAGCTCTTAAAAATAGTCTAGAAAAAGATCTGCAAAAGGATCAAAATAATGATCTGTTACTGCCAATAGCGGCAGATGTCGCTGCTGAAATCAAATCTAAAGTCGAACCTGAAATTGCTCCTAGCGTTGCCGCTAAAATTGAACAAAAAACTGAGCGCCAGTTTCGGGTGGCCTCGTTTAATTTATTCAACTTCATCGAGCCGCCTGCGGCTTATTATGATTTTGAAAACATCTATTCCCATCAGCAATGGCAAAAAAAGTGTCGCTGGTTAACTGACTATGTCACTGAGCAGCAACCTGACATTATTGGCTTTCAAGAAGTCTTTAGCCCCGATGCTTTAAAAGCGTTATTGCTTACTTTAGGCTATGACTATTTTGCAGTATTAGATGAACCCACCTTAGTCAGTGACTATGTTTATCAAAGCCCAGTGGTGGCGCTGGCCTCTAAGTTTCCGATCACCGAAACCGCCTTAATTAGCGTTGATGATTCACTGTTGCCACTGATGGGCATTGCCAGTGATTTTAGCTTTAGCCGCCAACCGTTACTGGCAAGGGTAAACATACCTCACTTTGGTGAGTGTGAGTGTTATGTGGTGCATTTAAAGTCTAAACGCAGTGGCATGGGTATTGACACCTTAGCCGATACTGGCATGACTGGTGGCGCGGATATTATGGCCAGACAAGCCCTTGGTACGTGGGCATCGAATATGCAGCGGGGCAGTGAAGCGGCATTACTATTTTATGAAATTGCCAAACGCCGCCAGGCTAATCAGCTGCCGGTGTTATTAATGGGTGATTTTAATGATTCATTGCAAAGCACAGCACTGGAGGCTTTTAGGGCTAACAGCAAGCGAGTGTTTAGAAGCGATATTATCGATCCAAACCTTAAAGTATTGAATGACGTTAATCTTAAAGCTGAGTTTGAACGCTTTAGTTTATTTGATAGTTATGAATTGTTTCAAGCAGGGCAAAAGCTCAATGCCACCTTAGCCCAAGATGAATATGAATCTAGTGTTAATGCAGATGAATCGACTAGCGACATTGATGATGCACCAGCGCCTGATTTACATAAGCATGATAGGCCAGCAACCCATTATTATGGCAATACTGGCTCGGTATTAGATTATATTTTGGCAAGCTGTGAGTTTGATGCCGCTCACCCACGCAATTTAGCGGAAGTGAGTGGTTATCAAACTTACGATAGGCACTTAGTTAGGCCAGAATATGAGCGTGACAGTGATAGTACTGATCACGCGCCTATTATGATGACCTTTAGGGTTAGGCGCTAGGCTAACGTGAGTTCAAAAAGCTAGCGCGAGTTCAAAAAGCTAGTGCTAGTTCAAAAAGCTAGTGCTAGTTCAAAAAGCTAGCGCTCGCTTATTATCTTGCTAAGGCCTCACTCATGCTGACACAGGTTTGTTCCTGTTGGCGGGCTTCTAACAGTGCCCGCCGAGTCATTTTCGATAATCCCGTTTGGGTATTTAACACTTCAGATAAAGCTTCAATATTGGCATTGGTGCAGTCCATGGGGATTAATGCTCGGTTGTAAGCGCGCATAAATACCGGGCCTTTTTTATCAATCTCACTTAGCGTATCTAAACGCTGCTCCGCAGTAGCGGCGCTCAGTAATTTTTGTTCGCTTGGGTAAAGATGATCCATGGCGATACGGGCTTTGGCAAAGGGCAGTCGGCTGTCATCTTGTATCTTGTGTAGCCATTGACGTTTAAGGCTAGCTTGAGGGCGAGACACTTCTGCGGCAATGGCAGATTTTTGGCCACTGTCGCTGTTATCTTGTTGTTTTTCGTTTGCCAGCAACGCCGCGCTATTAGGGTAATCATAGCGATTTAATTGAATGATTATTTTCCAGCGTAAATCCTGACTGATAGTTAACCCTTTAATCGGCGCAATGCCAGCCAAGATATCGGCTAAGTGCCCAAGGGCGGCATTGTCGCTGGCTAAGCTAATATAAGCATCAAACCAACGGCGCTGAAAATCAGCATCGTCGTGGTGCTCCATGGTCATGCGTAAACTCATTTGTGTTAGCGCTTTGCTGACTTTAGTGGCATAAGATTTATGGTTAGGCGCCATGCTATGAAGGTTTTTTTGCACCTCTGTTAAGTAGCCAATGACTTGGCCTAAAATGGTGTAGTCTTTTTCTAATGGGGCATTAACTAAGGCGACATTAATAAACTGCTTTAATGAGGTGTGGCCATCGCTAACACTGTCCCACATGCTTTGCCATAACATTGACCGCAGTAATGGGTCACTGACCTTAGCTAACTGCTGCTTTACCGTGTTAAACGAGCGCTGATCTAACTCAACCTTTACAAAGCCCCAATCATCAAAATTTGGGTAAACCAAGTCTGGGCAATACTCGCCTACAAGTTCAGGTACCTCGGTAATGGCGCCTTTATAAGTGACCGCTACCGTGGTGCTATGGTGAATAAAATGCCGCGCTGCTCTAAATAATGCCACTTGTACTTTTTGTTCTCGCAGGGTGGCAAAGTCTTCACTTGGGGCGCTTTGTAGCAATGAAAACTTGCTGATGCGATGGTCTTTACATTGGTATTGGGCTGTTAAGGTGTTAACCCCAGCTTGGTACAGCCACTCTTGTGTCCACTGGCTTAAGTCGCGATTACTGGCTTTGGCAAGGCTATTAATAAAATCCGCTAACTGGGCATTTTGATAACTGTATGTTTTAAGGTATTGCTGCACACCTTGTTGGAATGTCTCAGCGCCCAGTAAATGGCGTAATTGCATTAACACCGACGCGCCTTTTGAATAGGTAATAGCATCAATATTATCAAAGGCATTATTGCTACTGGCCACAGGAACTTCGATGGGGTGAGTGGTCACTAGGCTATCTTGCTGATACGCCTTTAGCTTGCCACTGGCGTAAAAGCTGCGCCAAGCGTGGTTAAATTCGGTGGCTTCGCTGGTGGCCAAGGTGCCCATAAAGGAGGCAAAGCTTTCGTTGAGCCATAAGCCATTCCACCATTTCATGGTCACTAAATTGCCAAACCACTGGTGCGCCATTTCATGCATGATAACCCCAGCTAACCGCTGCCTTTGGGCGGCGGTCATGGTGTCTTTTACCATAAAGCGGCTTTCTGAGTAGGTAATAGCGCCAGCATTCTCCATCGCGCCATAGAGAAAATCAGGCACTAATAATTGGTCGTACTTTTTAAAAGGGTAGTCAATACCAAAGTAATCATCGAAGAAGCTGAGGCCTTGCTTGGTGTAAGTAAACCAATCTTGATAGTTAACTTGCTCAGCCACAGATTGGCGGGCAAATAAACGCATGGGGTATTTGCCTGAGTTATCTTGCCACACATGATAAGGCCCAGCATGCATTGAGAAGTTATAAGGGCTCAGTTTTGGCGTCGCTGGGAAAGTCCAAATTTTGCTGTCGCCAAGATCTTCAATATGGGTTTCAGCCATGGTGCTTATCACCTGCCAGCTTGGCGGCGCTTCAACAGTAATTTGAAAGCTGGCTTTTAAATCGGGTTGGTCAAACACGGCAAACATTTGCTGGGCAGCAGCGGGTTCAAAATGGGAATACAAATATACCTTGCCATCAACGGGGTCTTCAAAGCGATGCAAGCCCTCGCCATTGGTACTGTGCTCGCGGCTGTAGCTTATCTCAATGGTGTTTTTGCCACTTGATAAAAGCAGCGGGTTAATGGTGAGGTATGCGCCATTGTAGTTAGGGTAAAGGCTTTTGCCATTAATCAATAATTTGCTGATATTGGCTTGGTTTAAGTCGATGGTTAATGCTTCCGCTGTGCTTGCAAGGCTAAAATCTATTTTGCTAATGGCCTCAAAACGGGTTTCACCAGTGAGGGTAAAACTGAGTTGGTAATCTACCTCTGACACCACATTTGAGCGAGCTTTAGCTTGGCCCTGAGTGATGTTCGCGCTGCCATCTCGGGGTTTGATATTGGGCGCGGTGGCATTACAGGCAAATAAACTGGAGCAGACCAGTGCAATAAGCGCAGACTTAAACGAGTTCACAAATTCTTCCCTAACCTAATTTTATGTTTTTATTATTGTTATTTTTGCTATAAAAAAGCCGACGTGACGTCGGCTTATGATTGTAAATCGAATAGGCTTACATGCCTAAGAAAGACTTCGATTTTACTTTACGAATTTCTTTTTCATCAGACCATTCAATTAAGCCTGTTTCAAGATCCATAAGACGCATGGTCATTTTATAGTAAACATCTTTAGTACTGCCATCTTGTTTTACGATGCTAGAAAGATTGCCGTATAGCATGTATTGCGCGCCCACTTGGCGGCCAAACTTAATCGCAGTCGATGGGTCGACCATGCCAGCATTGTTTTGGTAATCAAGCTGCTTACGCACTGAGTCTACTTTGGTCATGTCAATAAAGCGGAACTTACCTGAGCGTAATAGCTTGTTACTGATGGTGTCAGTCACTGACTCTGTATCGATATGCTCTGAGGTTTTATTTTTAATTTTATCAACGAAAATAATTGGGCGATCGTTTTGGGTCATTACGATCACTGGTGGGAAGGTTAACATGCTGTCGACCATTTTGGCGGCAATGACTTGTAGATCCGTTGAACCGAAGTTTTCATTCACGGTTTCTACTTCTGTGGCATCGCCATACTCAACCTTAGATTGACACGCTGATAGCCCAATAACCGCAGCTAAAACAAAAATCAGTTTAAAATGTTTCATAGTAAGTTCCATGTTAGATAAAAGGTAAAGTTGTTGTTTTTAAAAAGTCGCGTTAAATAGGAGTCGTATTAAATTATTATTGAATAAAAACGGGTTTGATTGCCAGTTTCTATTACCCAAATTAAGGTGGCCCGATTAGCGTGAACATTAATGGTCGCAGCTGGGCTGTTACCTAGGCTGACTTGATAGGCGCCTGGCTCAATATATTGGCGCGCTATTTGCGCTTGCCTTGGCAGCGTTAGCCAACTTCTTCTGTCGGCTTGCTCTGTTACTACATTGAAAATTTGCATTAATATGGCGGCGGCATCGGCTTCATTATTACGGCGTTTACTGCCACTTTCGACGCTGCGAGTAAACTCTGATTTAGTATAGACCCGCGCGGCTTGTCGAACCAATGCGCCGGGTAAATCTTCTTTTAAGGCATTAATGGCTAAGGCATCGATATTGGCAATGGGCTCAGCTTTTAGCACTGTGCCAAAACCTTGAATGATTGAGGGCGGGATCACTTGGTTATAGGGCTGGTAAGTGGCTAATGACACCGTTTGCCAGTTGCCATGAATTGTAAACGGCACGGTCAGGCTTTGTTTTTCGGGGACAAAGCCACGTTCAACCACCATCACCACCTGACCTTGGCCTTGTTTAGGTAAAATGGCATCTCCCCAACGGCGTTTGAATTCATCATATTGCGGCATTGAAAGTTGCTTGGCTAACCTGACTAAATCTTGTTGGAGGTATTTATTATTCGGGCTTATTTGAGCGGCTTTACGGTAATCAATATAGGCATCATTGGGCTCGCCGAGTAATTCATGTAGTAAACCTGTGGTGTAATAGCTGTAGGCATTTAAAAAGGAGCTGGTGACAGTGCCAGCCGCTGAGCCTAATTTATTTAATTCGCTATCAATGGTGCCATTAGCCATGGCTTGCACTGATTTTTGCGATTTTTGGTAGCGCGCCTGCTCACTGCTTTGCAGCTCATTACTGCGGCGCACTTCAATTAACGCCCCTTGGGGATCGCCGGCAAATAAATAGTTAAAGGCTTGGTATTGATGCACCATAATGCGCTCATAGCCTGGGCCGCGATATGGAATGGCATTGTCGTTTAATACTAGGCTACTGGCGGTGGCGGTTAAGTCTGAGGCGCTAATAACGGCTCTGTCATCAAAGGCTTGATAGGCTTTGATGGCTTGTTGGTAATAATTTTTACTGGCATCAAAATCACCCGATATTTGCGCTACTCGGCCAGCTTCTTGGGCGTAAAGTAGGCCATCATTGGTATCAATTTCACCGGCCAACTCATTAAGTTTGGCGCTGGGTGTTGGGCCACTGAGTTGCTGTTTAATCGGCGCAATTTGCGAAGGGTAGTTAATCAGCACACTATTATAAGCGCAGCCTGATAACAGGATTGGCAATAGGAAAATACTGCTCAGTGCTTTCATTAGCATACGTCCTGCAACCGTGATTTTTCTTGGTCGAAGGCCTGTTGCTGATCTGGCATATTTATCCTTTCTAGCAAAGTAATACCTTGTAAATGATCAAATTCATGTTGAAAAATGCGGGCATCAAAGCCGCTCAACTGTTGTGTTACCCACTTACCGCTTAAGGTTTGGTATTCCACGTTAATGTGTTTATGCCGATAGACGCTAACACGCTGGTTATCGATTGATAAGCATCCCTCTGTAGCCGCTTCCACCTCTAACGAACTGCTAATTATTTGTGGGTTGATAACTATGGTTGCTTGGCTTGTGGGTATTGAGGGATAGCGCGCATTTGGCCTTGAATGCATAATAAATACCGCTTTATTACTAAACACTTGTGGCGCAGCGATCCCGACTCCATTGGCTGCCAACATAGTAGCCATCATATCGTCGGTTAGCTGAACCAGAGCTTGATCAAAAGTAACAACGGGCTGAGTTTGGTGAGTTAAAATAGCGGCACCGGTTTTAGCAATCGTTAGAATGTTACTTTCTAGCATATAATCCCTTACTGAAAATTCAGCTTGATAACATCAAGCGAATTCTTGACTCTTTAATGTTAATAATAAAGCGACCACGTTATCTAAAAGCTAGCTCATAGCGGCTTAGCTCATCATGGCTTATATAGCATAGATTAATAATGTGGCGGTGGTGTTTCATCTGCTTGAGAAGCCATATTACTGGGTTCAATCGCTTGTAGTTTATTGACGATTAATGACAATTGATGTTGCTGAAACGCAACAAGGTCATTTAATTTAATCACTTCTTGATTGAGATCTTCAATGGTTGCTTCTTGAAAAGCGACTTTCATTTCTAAATCATCAATTTTTTGATGTACATCTTGCATTAATCTTCTCCAAACATGGCACTATTTTAAGTTGCCCCATGTTTCTACTAAACCTTGATTACTGATACTGATGATGTTTTGATTTTCATCACTTGCAATAGAGTATACAACGGCACCTCTATTTTGGCTGTTTTTCGTCAGCTGAATTTGCCTTGTTGTTTGTTTTTTACCAGTTTTTGTATCCCATAATATAATTTCTTTGGAAGGTGAGCCTGTTATTAGCTGTTTATCTTGATGAATAAACCTGGCACTACTAAAGGTCATTTGGCGTCGGTTTATGGCCAATTGCGATTGCTGTGCGCCAGTGTCATTGTGATAGATATAGGCATGACCTTTAATATCACTGACAAAACTCAAGCTGCCGCGCTGATTCAATTGTACTTTACTAAGGCGTGACTCAAGTTGCCATTGCTGAATCGGTTGGCCTGTTTGTGCTTGCCACAAGATAACAGAGCCATCATTGGAGCCTGTTAGTGCCCACTGGCCATCAGCGGAAATTGACACGCTTGAAACGCGCTCATTATGGCCCAAAAATTTAATCAGATTTTTTTCTGGTGCCAATGACATTACTGAGCCATCAATTAATCCCACTAGGGTTTGGGCATTATTAGCAATGGCCACCGATTGTGCTGATGCGGGCAACGACCACCAGCCAATGGATTTACCACTTTGGATATTCCAAATCACTAATGAGCTATTAGATAATGTCGCGGCATAATGCGCATTGGCAGAGATCGCTGTATCAAAGACGCTATTATCGCTTTCGCTAGCACTATTGCCATGCTGCCAATGGTATTTTAGCTGGTTAGCCTTGAGATCCCACCATAAAATCCCATTACTTGCTGTACTAACAAGTGCATATTGGCCATCTTCAGATAAGCTGGCGCTGTAACTGGCATCATCAGTGACGCTAAAGACGTGTGTGGCAGAGGGATGACAACCTATGAGTAAGCAAATGCAAAATATCAGCATTATGATCCTAACCATGAACTTACTCCCATAAATGTTGTCTCATTGGCGTTGATATGACTTACGGCCATTGCTAAAAACACTTTAATTAGTATAAAGTGGCCAAATATATACAAATTTTACATTTAAAGGTTATTGTAACCGCTCAAGAGTGCTGAGGAAGCTTTAATGAAATCTATTTACAAATTATCGTTAGTTGCATTGGCTGTAGTTGGTCTAACAGCGTGTAATCAAGAGCAAGAAGTTGTTGCTAAAAAAGTTGAATTAACAACGGATGCACAAAAAGAAGCTTACAGTGTTGGTGGTTCTATTGGCCGTTACATGGCGGGTCATATTACTGAACAAGAAGAGTTAGGGTTTGCAGTTGATAGAACTTTAGTTATCCAAGGTTTTAGCGATGGTTTAGCTGATACGCTAGAGTTAACTGAAGAAGAGATGCAAGTGGTTCTTCAAGGTTTAGACACTAAATTAAACGAAAAGCGTACTGAGCAAGCTGCATTATTAGCCAGCAAAGCGGTTGAAGAAGGTAAAAAGTTCCTTGAAACCAACAAAGCTAAAGAAGGCGTAGTAACCACAGAATCTGGTTTACAGTACGAAGTACTTGAAGCGGGTGCAGGTGACACTCCAGTTGCTGAAGACACGGTTGAAGTACACTATAAAGGTACTTTGATTGACGGTACTGAGTTTGATAGCTCATACAGCCGTGGTGAGCCAGCTAAGTTCCCACTAAACCGCGTTATTCCTGGTTGGACTGAAGGTGTTCAATTAATGCCTGTTGGTGCTAAGTACAAGTTCGTTATCCCATCAGAACTTGCTTACGGCGAACGTGATACTGGTACTATCCCAGCTAATTCAACCTTAGTATTTGAAGTTGAATTGCTGTCTATCGAAAAAGCACAAGCGGCACCAGCTGCACAGTAATTTTTCGAATAATAAAAAAGGACGCCAAGCGTCCTTTTTTATTGTCTGAAAATCACTACAACCATTTAAAGCGATAAAATAGCCACATTTGCAGCGCAATAATGGCAAACAGTCCTGCACAAAATAAGCTGAACGCTAAATGGCTATCAGTACCAGGTATGCCGCCAATATTGACCCCAAGCAAGCCCGTTAAAAAGCCCAATGGTAAAAATATTGCTGAGATCAGTGACAGAAAATAAAGCCGTTTATTAAGCTGCTCAGATTGCACTGATTGCAGCTGCTCTTGAGTGACGCTGGCTCTATCACGCACCGCATCTAAATCCTCAATGACCCGAATGAGCACTTCATTAATTTCTCTAATGCGAAGCTTATGCTCAGTATTAAAGAGCAAGTGGCTGTCATTGAGTAGTCGCGAAAAAGCATCCCGTTGGGGCGAAAAGTATCGCCGTAAAATAACCGTTTGCTTACGCAGCTCAGCAATATCGGAGCGTAAAGTTTGGCTGTTATGCTCAGACACCTGCTCATCAAGATTATCTAGTTCATCTTCAAGATTATGGATGAGTTCTACTTTTCTGTGGGTTAAACGTTCACATAAAGAGATAAGAAAATCAGCACTAGAATCAATAGATCCAGGTGAGCTTATTATCTGTTGAGCAATATCTTTTACCGATTGTAGTGGCCGTTCACAGGTAGAGATTATCCGCTGTGGCTGGGCGAAAACGCGCATCGACACCATGTCTTCTGGCGCTGAATTGGGGTTAAGGTTAACTCCGCGTAAAGCCATTAATATACCATCTGCAGTGCTAAGAGCCCTTGGGCGAGTGTGCTCTGCCAGTAGGGTGTCTGTTTCAGTGGCGGGTAATTGGGCGTTGTTAATCCACGCTATGGCATCGGCTGTGCTATAACGCAGATGTAGCCACAATAAACCATCTGCAGGCTGCCATTGGTTAACTTGCTCAGGTGTTAAACTTTGACCAGCATTAGGACCTGATAATAATAAGCAATATATAAAACCTGATTCCATATGATTCCTTATACCTAGGCGGTATGGTGTATGGTTTAAAAGCGGATTTATCTTGTTGGTAATGCCTATCCTATCACTTAGCATTAAATATACCGCTAACTATTTAACCTACTTGCTAATGCCTTATTAAGGCATTTTAGATGCTGTAAGTTTAAATACCATTCGGGGTATTTTTAATTATTTACTGGCTGTAATTAAGCAGTTTGCATCAATATCAGTTAAAATAGACTTAATGCCTTATTTAATTGAGCTTTACCATGGAATATGAATTTCGCCGTAATAGTCTAGACGGCACCGTGTTTGCAGAATTCAGTATGGAGCATGCGATACTCGGACGATTTTTTGCTGAGCAACTTGGTACTGATAAATCCCAATGCCACGATATTTTGCAGCAAATTGAACAAATTAGGGCCAGCAAAAAAGCAGGCTGGTCGTGGCAAAGTAACGATTTGTCTATCGCGATTGACAGTGAGCAGGTGCGGATTTATACCAATGCCATTGATTTTGATGAAGACTTTGACTTGGAAGAGTCAATGAATATGTATGATGCAGAGTCAGAAGCCTTTTGTGGTTTAGAAGACTTTGAAAGTGCCTTAAAGAGTTGGGTTGAGTTTATCGCCAGAGCCTAGTTGATGTTTCGTCAGGCATCTTGACCTTATAGCTGTTTATTATTGCTTTAGAGATAAAAATGGATGATAGCCAGTGGCTGTCATCCATTTTTTATGGCCTAAACACTTTCAATGGGCACAAGTAGCTGCGACTGAAGTTAGTGGTTTAAGTATCTTACCGCCATTTCAGTTCTTGATTTAGCATTGGCTTTACGTAATAAGTTTTTCACGTGAACTTTTACCGTGCCTTCACTGATATGTAAATCTTCAGCGACCACGCGGTTGCTTTTACCTTCGGCAAGCTCTTTGAGAATTTGCAATTCACGTGGGGTTAACGAGGCTATCCAAGTTTCATCATTATCAGCATTTTTCAGCTCATAAATGTATTCTTCGACCTCATCACTAATAACGCGATGGCCAAGCATGGCTTTTTTAAGCTGCTCTAATAATAAATCTGGCTCAGTATCTTTAAGTAAATAGCCGTCAGCGCCAGCGCGTAATAGCCGCACCACATCTTGTTTAGCATCAGACACGGTCAAGATCACAATACGAGCAGTGACTCCTTCTTGACGCATAGCATTTAAGGTATCTAAGCCTGACATGCCTTTCATATTAAGGTCGAGCAAAATAATATCAGGTTCGTCTTCACCTATTGCGGTTAATGCATCTAACCCCGTTCCGGCTTCACCAAATAGTTTAAAATCGCTATCTGAGGTTATTAACTGACAGATGCCACGCCGAAGTAGAGGGTGGTCATCAACTACGAGTACAGAATAAGGTTTACCCATTTAAAGGCTCCTGCTGGGGTGGAAATACGAGGGAAACAGTTGTGCCGCCCTGCGGATTATTGTCAAACTTTACCGTGCCGTGCAATTTAGTTGCACGCTCATGCATGATGCCGATGCCAAAATGTTGATCCCGCTCTTTTAAGTGAGAGACACCAATGCCGTCATCTTTTATGTTGATTTGTATCATACCAGAGTCTGCTAAAAAACAATCAATAACTATTTTATTTGGCTTGGCATGTTTTATGGCATTAATGGTTGCTTCACGCATTAAATGTAGCACATGAATATGCTGGCTTGAGGCAAATAGGTGCTGCGAAAGGCTATATTTAAGCTCAATGTTAATGCCAGATTGCTTACGTAACTCACTAATCATGACTTCAATGGCTTGGTTTAAATTAGGCTCTTTAATGGTTAAGCGGAAGGTGGATAATAGTTCTCGTAATTGACCGTATGCTACGCTAACACCTTCATTAATATCAGCTAATTGTGATACTACTTTCTCAGTTTTATGTGCTGGTTGAATTTGTTTTCCTAATAAACTCACCTGAATTTTTAAATATGATAATAGCTGACCTAGAGAGTCGTGTAGCTCTCTGGCAATCACGGCGCGCTCTTCCATTAAAGCTAATTGCTGGCGCTCTTCGGTGGCATTATGGATCACAATAGAGCGGGTTAGCATCATAGCGAAATTGACAAATAACATGTTATTGATCGGCTTTAGAGAAATAACTTCCAGATAACCTAAGGTTTTATTTTCCAGTTTAAGGTCAAACTTAACAGGGATTAGTTTGCTTTCTTTATTTAGGATATGTTCAGGTGATGGCCAGCCTGTATCAGCCTCAATGGTATCGATTGAATGGTCATCATGTTCGATAACAAGGCGTAAAAAATCAAGACTTTCAAATTGCTGCAGCTGGTTTAATGCTAAGCCCAATGCTTTGTAATCCAGTCTGTCAGCATGAAGCATAATTAAGTTGTCATATAAAAAACTCAACTCATTATTGGCGCGAGTTAAGGCAGTGGTTTTTTCATTTACTTGGCCTTCTAAGTCTTGATATAGCCTATCAAGCTCGGCGGCGGTCTTTTTGAAAGCGACCCCTAATGAGTGCAGCTCTATATAGTCTGTGGCTGGCACCTCAACGTTAAATTTTCCTTTAGATATTGAATTGGCCACATCCATTAATTGCAGTATCGGTTGCACCATCTTTTTGCGGGTATAGCGGGTCGCAAAACTTGCCACTATTAGCATTAAAAATAAACCGATTATTTGGCTTATAACTAATGCTCTGAGCTTAAATGCCGCAAACCGCTCCATTTCTAGAACCAGTAAATCAATAGTATCAACAAAGTCTTTTAGGGCAGCGGTATAGAGTGGTTTTTCATTATTTTCAATGAAATAACGCATTTGTTGCCATTTATCAATGACCAATAAATATTGGTCTGAAAGTTCTTTCGGGCTATACCAAGCATTGGAGCGCTGTAGTGCTTCAGAGTCTAGGGTTTCTTCAAACTGATTTATTTTTTCATTCAATAACTGTGGTTCTCGCTCTAAAAATAACCTTAAGCGGTAACTTTGCATTCTTAATGAACCAGAGGCATTAATGGCTCGGGCATCGCCAATACTAAATGAAAGATTAATAATTGAGTACACAGCTAGGCTGGAAGAAATAAATATTAGTACTAACATTAGTCTTAATATTGTTGATGTGAGACTGCCTCGCTGCGCCATGAGTTACCCAACTTAAGTATATTATTGAACACAAAGTACTCAATTTTTTCATTGAGAGCCTTGTCATTATGTTAACAGAATAGCAAATATGTGACATACAACATATTAACACTTTGATCTAGCGCAAGCTTATTGCTTAATACTCATTAAGGGGTATTCTTAATTGAACCTTAAATGTATAAGTTTGCCAATAGAGATGTCGTGATTATTCAAATATAAAATGTAACACGGAGATGAACGGTGATGAAGATGAAAGGAAAGATTGTTGCACTAAGTGCATTATTAGCAAGCAGTTTTATGATGACTAGTGCAATGGCTAGTGATAAAACAGAACCTAGAAATGAAGTATATAAAGATAAGTACAAGCTTCAATATGAAACTTGGCATGCTACCTCAGAAAGTGATGAAATTGTTGATGTGTTAGCTCAAGATCCAAACCTTGTTGTGTTATGGGCAGGTTACGGCTTTGCTAAGGATTACAATAAAGCACGTGGTCACCATTATACCGTGACTGACTTACGTAATACATTACGTACTGGCGCACCAACAGGACCTGATGACGGCCCAATGCCTATGGCATGTTGGAGCTGTAAAAGCCCTGATGTACCTCGCATGATCGAAGAGCAAGGCGAAGACGGTTACTTCAAAGGTAAATGGGCTAAAGGCGGTCCTGAAATCGTTAACAGTCTTGGCTGTGGCGATTGTCATGAAAAAGGTTCACCAAAACTACGTATTTCTCGTCCATATGTTGATCGCGCTCTAGTAGCAATTGATAAGCCATTTGATAAAGCTTCTCGTAAAGACAAGCAATCTATGGTTTGTGGTCAATGTCACGTTGAGTACTACTTCGAGAAAACAGCAGACCGTAAAGGTTTCGTAAAATTCCCTTGGGATAACGGTACAACAGTTGAAGAAATGGAAGTGTACTACGATGCCATCAACTTCTCTGATTGGACTCATGCTGTGTCTAAAACCCCGATGCTCAAAGCACAACATCCAGGTTATGAAACTTGGCAGTTAGGTATGCACGGTAAGAACAACGTAAGTTGTACTGACTGTCACATGCCACGTGTTGCTAAAGCAAATGGTAAAGGTAAGTTTACCGATCATAAAGTGGGTAACCCATTTGATCGTTTCGAAGAAACTTGTGCAACTTGTCATAAAGGCAAGACTAAAGAGTTCATGATGGAAGTAACACATGCTAATCAAAAAAGTGTTACAGAAATCAAGCTAAGAGCTGAAACTCAACTTGTACACGCTCACTTCGAAGCGGGTGCTGCATGGGACGCTGGTGCAACTGAAGCTGAAATGAAGCCTATCCTAATGGATATCCGTCACAGCCAGTGGCGTTGGGACTTTGCAACTGCATCTCACGGTGTTGCTGCACATGCTCCAGCTGAAGCATTACGTATTTTAGGTGGCGCTGTTGATAAAGCCGCTGATGCACGTATCAAGCTGGCTCAATTACTTGCTGCTAAAGGCGTTAAAATGCCTATCGCTATCCCTGATATCTCTACTAAAGAGAAAGCACAGGAAGCACTTGGCATGGATATGGACAAAATGAATGCTGATAAGCAAAGATTCTTAAAAGAACTTGCGCCTAAGTGGGATGCTGAAGCTGAAAAGCGCGAAGCGACTTACTAATTAGCACTATTACTTAGCACTAGAACTTAGCACTAGAGCTTAGGTCATTATGTCTTGTAAAAGCCCTCTTTTGAGGGCTTTTTTATTGGGGTAAATTTATGCTTTAATTAAGGTTTACAGGCTTAACAATTGAAGGTTTATATGGATGATAAATCAACTGAGCAGGCAGCTATGCTCACGGGTGGTTGTTTGTGCGGCGCAATTCGCTATCAAGTCAGTGCTGCGCCGTTTGATGCAGATTATTGCCATTGTGTGCAGTGTCAAAAGTCATCAGGTGCGGTGTTTCAAGCTTGGATGGACTTTAAGTTAGCACAGGTGAGTTGGCTAGCAGGCGCGGTGACTGAATATGCCTCTTCTGACAATGTACTAAGGGGCTTTTGCGCTCAGTGTGGCTGTACTATGAGTTATCGAGACCGCCGCTATCCTGATTATTACACTTTAACCATCGCATCCCTTGATAAGCCAAGTTCAGTGAAACCCAATTACCACATTTATACTCAAAATCAGGTTAGCTGGCTTAATATTGTCGACGATTGTCAGCGTTATCAATATGAAAGAAGCAGTTGATTGATTTTGATCGACTTCAGCTGCTGTTCATTGTTGCTTCAAATACAGCTAATTTTCGCTTCAAATACAGTTAATCAGGCTCTAACTGCCTAAGCTCCCATGTGGGCAGTTTTTGCTGTAGGTCTGCGCTGATTTTGTCGGCATCACCGCGCAGCACTACGATAGGCGTAGTTAGGCTCAAGGTGTTGGCCTGTTGCAATAATTGCATCGGAGTCAGTTGTTGAAGTTGCTTCATCCCTTGGCTAAATTCAGCCGTGGTTTGGCCGCTTAATAATTGACGGATGTAGAGGCTTTCTTTACCAAATGGGCTATCAAGGCTAAGTTGCTGCTTACCTTGTAAGTAGGTCACAGTGGCATTGATTTCGTTTTGTGAGGCGGTTTGCTCAGTGATAAGACTTAAATGATCCAGCATCCCTTTTATAAAAGCGCTTGAGTTTTCTAATGCGGTGCTGCCATAAAAATACATATATTGACTCAATGGCGCATTGACGCAGCGGCCATAAACCCCATAGCTTAAGCCGCGCACTTCACGTAAATCATAAAATAACCGCCCTGAATAACCTCTACCTAATAGCGCGGCAATCATCTGACAAGTATTGGCATCTTGCACTGTCGCATCAGCTGTAGCTGTGACGAGTCCAATTCTGACTTGGGTCTGCACAGTGTCTGGCGCATCAATGATATAAAGGATTTTATCCTTTGCAGTGCTGGTTTCAACTGTGCTTGAATTTATAGTGCTTGCTTTAGCACTTGCTTTAGCACTTGCTTTAGCACTTGTTTGAGCGCTTGAATCGAAAGCTGAATGACTTGAATCTGGCTTTTCTGTTAATAGCCAACTCGGCAGCGATGTGACGTGCTGAGCTATTTGAGTCTTTGAGCTATTCGTTTTTAAGCTATTCGTTTTTACGGTATTTACTTTTAAGGTCTGCGCTTTTGTATTGGTTAATTGCGGGCTAAATTGTGGCGCAAACAAGTGCCACTGCAGCTGTTGTCGCAGCTCAGTGTGCAATGCAGATAAGCTGGAATGGGTTAACTCATCAATCACAGCGTTATTATTGATGTTTTGGTTGTAAGGGTGTTGGCTGCCCAGTAATTGCTTTCTAAAGGCGAGATCTATTTCGCTACCAGTGAAAGCGCCTATGTGCTTATTCAATTTAAGATTGCGTTTGATAGTGGCAATATTGACCTCATTCACCGCTTGGTTATCCCAAAACTGCCACAGTAGTTCCGATTTAAGCTTTGTGGTTGCCATACAATTAATACTGATGCCGATACTGTGCAGGCTGGCCCTAAAGCGCATGCTGTCATAACAGGCTGCTTGCACGGCGGTTAGCACTTGAGTATTGGCCATGTGTTTTTGCCGTTGTTTGAAGGCTGCGATAATAATATCGGGGTTAGCAATGGCAGTCTGAGTTGATATGCCGACTAAGTATAGCTGATGTCCTTGCTGGGCAAAGGAGTCAGCAGTTAATGACCATTGATGTAAAAAACTATTTGTAGTCAATGACATGGTTTGCGGCGAGACTATTGCGCTTAATGGCAATTGTACTTTTTCACTACCGAATACCGGCAAATCGTTATAATTTGCTAAATTGGGCGGCTGTGCAGGGGTGAAACTAATAGGTGCATGCTGACAAGCCTGTTGTGAGCAGATAAAGACAGCTAAGCCGATTATTTTTGCCCAGAGAATTGAATGCGACTTTTTCATAATGCCCACTCTTCTAAAGATTCAGCCATCCCTTGGGGTAACCATTCAAGTAAGGTTTTGCCCCAGCGAATGTACCAAGGCGGCAGTAAATCAAGGCGAACTTGTTTGCCGATAAAGTATTGCTGGGTGACAGTTTTAATATCATCGCTAGTGACTTGGTTTATGCGCTGCCATGGCTGAGTGAGCGGCAAGAATTTATCGCGACTGGCGGTATTTGATAAATGAATAGCCAATTGTTGACTATCAGTAAAGTTAATTAGCGTGTCATTAAGGGCAATACTTTTAAGTTGGCACAATACATTGGGCTCAATACCTTGGCTGGCGACTTGCTTAAGGATAGTACTGACTAGTTGATTAAGTTCATCTAATGAGGTGTTGGCTCTGGGGACCAATACCAGATTAGTGACGCCGTGATTGTCCATGGTTAATGGCACTGAATAACTGAGCATATGGGGCGGGTTGGCAAGGCTTGCTTTGGTTAATGCATTGGCGATATTTTGAAAAAGATAGCTTTGCAGTAATGAAATTGCCTCAAAATCGCGATCTTGTCTGCCTACCATATGCCAAGCCAGCAATAATGCAGGCCATGGGCCGCGAGTATCGATGATTTCAGCGTGGATAGCGTTAGTCTTTGTACCTAGATCGATTTTGCTAAATTTATCTTGCGGATGAGTGGGAGCTTGCCAGTGGCCAAAGTACTTTGTTAGCCAGTCAGCACTTCGGTCATTGAGTTGGCCAACCAAGGATATTTGCATGGCATCTGGGCGGTAATAGCGCTGATGAAATGCCATGAGTTCAGCGGCACTGGCGCCTTGAACATCTTGCTTACTGCCAATGATGGCATGACCATATTGGCTGCCTTTGACTTGCGATAATAGAAACTCCATTGCCTTTCGAATGTAGGGGTGGTTATCAATGCTGGTGGCCATTTCTTCTAACACCGCGCCTTGCTGATTTTTGACCGTGGTTTCTGACAGTTGCGGTTGAATAAATCTGTCGGACTCTAAAAACAGGCTCTGCTCTAAGGCTTGAGCTGGAATAGTGACATAATAATTGGTGTAGTCGAAGTGGGTACTGGCGTTAAAACGTGCTCCAAGGGCGCTCATTTGTTGTGGGTAGCTTTCATCGGGGGCATTTTTACTGCCTTTAAACAGTAAATGCTCAAATAAATGCGCATAACCCGTTTGCCCTGTTTGCTCATTACGGGAGCCCACATTAAATTGCGAGGCAATGGCCACTGTATTGAGACTGGGTAAATTCACTTGGCGAATAATCAAACCATTATCCAGTTCACTGAGGGCGATCTGCTGTTCAAGTATTTGAAGCTTAGTTATGCCATCAGTGAGGTCACACTGCTGGGCTATTGATCTTGATTCGGTCAATGACGCTGATGTAGATGTAGATGTAGATGTAGATAGTGATGTAGATAGTGATGTGGGGGAACTGGCAATAGCTGGGCTGATGAAGCCACTCAAGGTTATTGATAGCAAGGTTACTGATAGTAAAGCAGAAATGGCAGTGATGGCTTTCAATCTATTACCCAGTGTATAAAGTGAACCCTTGATTTAGGTTACTGAGTATTGATAAAGAGCTCAAGCACTTATCAATGAAATATTCATATGGTAAGTGCTTGAATATAGGTGTTTAACAAAATGACTTATTGTTATTCGCTGCTGGCTATTGAGCGGCTATTCTGAATCGACAGGGTTAACCATGTCTTGGTTTTTTGCCTGTTGCATGCTGTTAATTCGAGTAGGTATACCGGTGCGCTGCTCTAGTAAGCGCTTTAGTACAAATGAGTCAGTGTCAGCATTAGCTACAACAGCAGTAATTTTTTTATTTAAGGTCAATGGAAGTGGCTCAGATGAATCAAATTGCTCTTGGGTCTCAGACAATGGCTGATGTACTTCTAAATAACGATTACCATCGGGCTCAACCGTGGCTTTAATCGGTTGATTAACAAATTGCACTCGGGTGCCAACTGGCACTGTGTTAAATAGATGCTCAATATCATCTTCACGTAACCTGACGCAGCCTTGACTGACGCGCAGGCCAATACCGAAAGAGGCATTCGTGCCATGTATCGCAAATAAATTACCTACATATAAGGCAAACAACCCCATTGGGTTATCTGGACCTGCTGGCCACACATCGGGAAGGGTCTCGCCTCTGGCTGCATAAATTTCGCGGGTACGCTTAGTGGGAGTCCAGGTTGGGTTAGCCCGCTTACGGTAAACCTGAGTCACCCAATTTTCAGGGGTGTCACGGCCTACTTGACCAATACCAATTGGGAGTACTTCAACAATATTGGTGCCTTTTTTATAGTGATATAGGCGCATTTCAGCACTGTTAATCACGATGCCTTTACGCGGTGCATCCGGTAGGATCAACTGATGGGGGATCACTAAGGTGCTACCTGGTTTAGGTAAGTATGGGTCAACGCCTGGGTTGGCTTCAAGCATATTGCTCAGTCCGAGTTGGAACTGATCTGCAATGGCTTCTAGGGTTAATTTACCTTCAGGTACAACATAATATTGATTTTCACCAATTAAACGACTGTCTTTAGCGGGTAAAGCATATTCTACCGCCACCACTTGGACGCTAAACAGCATGGTAGAAACAACAATCAATTTGGCGCAAAAAGACTTAATCATAAGGTGGATGTTTTCCTATGTGAGTGATGATCACAATGGCTTTGGTGAGTGTTATCAGTGCTCCTGCAGAATAAATCTCAACATCTGATGAAAACTTAAACTAAAGTTTCGCTATTTTATCACTGGATACTTGATCATTTTTGCGCTTATTTCAAGCTATGGTCGTTATCCAGTGATATTTTACAGTTAATATTAACTCTGCTGGCTATTTGTATAAAGAGGGGGTTTCTTTGGTTGGCCGAGTTTTAAAGCGGCGATGTAGCCACATATATTGATTACGGTTACGATCAATTAATTGTTCAATGATCTTATTGCCACGAATAGCATCTTCGAGCTCATTTTCACCGGGGAAGTTATCAAGCGGCGCTAAAATTTCCATATTGTAACCCGTGTCATCATCATTACGTTCGACAAAAAAGGGTAATACTTTGGCGCGGCCTAATTTCGCTAAGGTGGTAGCGCCAGTAATAGTCGCTGCATCGGGTACGGCATATAGCGGGATAAATACTGCACTTGAGCGACCAAAATCTTGGTCGGCGGTATACCAGATCACATCTGGGTTTCTTAAACTTTTTACCATCTTACGTAAATCACGTTTTGGTACTAAGCCTTTATTCGAGCGCAGGCGGCCTTTGACTTGTAAGTATTCCATCACGGGATTGTTGTGAGGGCGGTAAACGCCTATCCCCGGTTGGAACTGGCCAAACATTCTCGCGCCCATTTCTAACGGTAAGCAATGCACTGCAAACAGTATGACGCCTTGACCATTATCTAGGGTATTGCGCACATGCTCATCGCCTTTAATGGTCATATGCTGCTGCACTTTTTCATCAGACCACCACCAAGCGTTGATGGTATCGAATAGGGCTTTACCGGTTTCTTCGAAGTTTCTCTTAAGCAGTGCCTCGCGTTCTTGTGCTGGCATATAAGGAAAACACAGCTGAAAATTGCGCTCTGCAGTATGTCTGCGACTCGCAGCAAGTTTTAAAACCAAACGGCCTAAACCCTTGCCAAGTGTCATTTGCCAGCGAAGCGGTAATAGCTGGGTCAGCTTCATAAGAGCAACACCAAACCATAATGGCCAATGCTTTGGGTGCAATAAATGCGAGGAAAATTGTGCTTTATCTACCACGAGGAACTCATCCAAAAATCAAAATTAGTTGCTATTCTAACTTAATTTTAGAGCAAAATTAGGTACAATCACGGTTTAATATCAGCAAAAGAATAAGTTTACTATGAAGGTATCTCTTCCTGCATTCGAAAAAGCCCGTGTTTTAGTGGTCGGCGATGTCATGCTTGACCGTAATTGGGTTGGCCCTACTGGTCGAATCTCACCAGAAGCGCCAGTACCTGTAGTTAACATCAATCAAATAGAAGACCGTCCCGGCGGCGCTGCTAACGTGGCATTAAATATTGCTGCCCTTGGCGGTCAAGTTGAGCTTGCTGGTATTGTCGGTAATGACGAAAATGCTAAAGCGTTAACCCTTGGTGTTCAAGCCCAAGGGGTTGAACCTCGCTGGTTAACCGTTGCTGATAAACCAACGATTACCAAATTAAGAGTGTTTTCTCGCAATCAACAACTTATCCGCTTAGATTTTGAAGAAAAATACCCTAAAGCTGATAGCGAAAGTTTATTAAATAGCAGTGAAGCGCTGTTAGATAACGTCGATGTATTGGTGTTATCTGACTATGCCAAAGGTGCGATTGACTCGCCAATCGACTTTATTGCTAAAGCCCGCGCTAAAGGCGTAAAGGTGCTGGTAGATCCTAAAGGCAGTGATTTTTCACGCTATCGCGGTGCGACGTTAATCACCCCTAATATGAGCGAGTTTGAAGCGGTTGTGGGCCCAGTAACCAGTGAAGCTGACTTAATCGAAAAAGCCAAAAAGCTGATTAAAGATAACGATTTTACTGCTATTTTGGTGACCCGCTCTGAAAAAGGCATGACGCTGATTAGTCATGATGATGCTGAACTGCATATCCCAACAGTTGCCCGTGAAGTCTATGACGTGACAGGTGCTGGAGATACGGTTATTTCAGCATTAGCAAGTTCGCTGGCAGCGGGTAGCTCGTTAGCACAGGCTTGTTCTATCGCTAATATTGCTGCAGGCGTGGTGGTGGCTAAGTTAGGTACCGCAACAGTAACCCGAATTGAACTCATTGGGGCCTTAGCTTTAAATCAAGGCGAGTCAGGCTTTGGCGTGGTGACTGAAGATCAATTAGCTTACGCCATTGAGCAAGCGCGTCTTCGCGGCGAAAAGGTAGTCATGACCAATGGCTGTTTTGATATTTTACATGCAGGCCACGTAAGCTATCTGCAGCAAGCAAAAGAATTGGGCCATCGTTTAATTGTTGCCGTTAATGATGATGCTTCAGTGAAGCGTTTAAAAGGTGATGGTCGCCCAGTGAATCAAGTTGATCGCCGTATGGCTGTTTTAGCGGGATTAGCGTCAGTTGATTGGGTTATTCCTTTCAGTGAAGATACTCCGCAGCGCGTTATTAGCCGTTTATTACCAGATTTGTTGGTTAAAGGTGGTGACTATAAAGTCGAACAAGTGGCAGGCGGTAAAGAAGTGATAGCAGCTGGTGGTAGTGTCGAAATTCTTGGGTTTGAAGACGGCGTCTCTACCACGGCAATTATTGAAAATATCATGGCTAACAAGTAGTGAATATGCGGGCACTGTACTTAATGGCCAGTGCTGTTTTAAAGAGTGCCGTTTTAATCCGTGCTATTTTAATCCGTGCTATTTTAGACAGTGCCGTTTTAAAGAGAGCATTTCTAATCAGTACCCTAGTGATCAGTCAGTCATTGCTGGCTGATACTCACTTGCCTTTTCAGATAAAAATCGCACTCGCCCCCACCATCTCCCCCACCATCTCCCCCACCATCTCCCCCTATTATTCAAGCTCATTTAGTTGGATACCTATTAGTAACAAGCAGGCAATTGTGTGCGATGAAAGTCGTTACCCGAGTTGCTTGAATGCGTTACCTATTGAAGTCGTGAGCCAATTACCGAAAGACACGCAAATCAGCTCTCATTTAGGGGGTAAAACCGCAATGGTGTTAGCGGTTAATCACCATGATATCGCCGGCATTATTATTGTCAGCGCTAAGCAGCCCCTTACCCAAACGATAACCTCAATCAATGGGCATACCTATCAGTTAGCGCTGTTAGAACAATTTAAATTAACTCTATGGCATGAGGTGGGGCATTTAGAGAATATTGCCTTGATCGGCGATGTACTTCCCAGTACGCTTTCTGCCTATCAGCATGAATGGTTGGCGGACATGTATTTAGTGTGGCGTATTGCCCAAACGCACCCCGATTTGAATTTAGCTTGGCAGCAGTTTCATCGCCGTAATATGGATTTGATTAACAATAGACATAATATGAGCCATTGGAGCTCACCGCAGTTACACTGGTTATTGAGCCAATATCAATTTAAAGACATACAAGGCTTTGACCACTACAGTGAGTTTATTGCCACAATATTTCCGCAGCTAGCGCTATTTGATGACACTGAAATTGCTGAAATCTCCAGCCTAGTGCAACGCACATTTGGCCGAGGTGCAACGCTGGCGCTACCTAAATATATATTTTGGCGACAACAACGACTTATTGAGGTTATTTCCCCGACATTAGTCATGTTAATGGGCGAGGATAAGGCCCATAAGTGGTTGGTTGAGCAATTCTCTGAGGCGGCGCAATTAGTCAACAAAGAGGCTGGGCACAATAAGTTATAACTCTGATTAGTACTGTAACCTCGAGCTTAAACGTTATAAAAAAGCGACTAATTAAGTCGCTTTTTTATGTACTAACAATCTGTTTTTTTTATGGCAATGTTTTTAAGTTAAAAATGCCACTGCAGATAAACCGAGTTGTAATTGCTGCCACCTTTGATGCGGCCAAAAGCTGAGCTGGTTTCAAAAATCCCTGATCTATGATGAATACTATAACCTAGCCATGCGTTTTTCATTGGGGCGTGGTTGAACACATCTCCCAAGTTAACATCAAATGAAAAGTCTAAGTAATTTAATAGTTTTGAGGGTCGATAATCTTTTTCGTCAAGTTCGCTGCCTTCAATGTAGGTGACATCAGAGACATAAGATAACCCTTCAGCAACCCCGATCCGAAAACGCCAGCCTAAATCTATGGTGTAAAAGGCTTTAACTGCAAGTACACCTTCAGCTAAGTTATCTTGTACTTCAGAGTCATGATGCCAAACAGCACCTGTTGTTAAGTATAAATCAATGGGTAAGTTGAATAAGCTATTACTGAGTGGGATACCATAGAAAAGGGAGGTCATTTGATTGTTGTAACGATCGCCTTTGGCATTCCCGGTTAAAATGTCATTCAAGCTTGAAGGCGTTGCCCAGCCGTGTGCGACTCTTAAAAATTCGCCACTTTCTTTAGGGACTGGATTGGTATTGGGCCTTTTATTATCAGGGAAAAAGCCAAAGCCTAATAAGGACTCAAATTGATATTGATTTTCAATGGTGGGCAAGTGATAAATATCATCTTCAAGGCGGGTTACCCCAAAGTTACCCAATAGGTATAAATTACTGGCAAGGTGATAGCGAGCATTAACCCCTGCTGAAAAAGCCAATCCAGCACAGGGATCGGCTAGCTCTAAGCCATAGTAATGTTCATTGAAATCGTTGCTTTTCCATTGGAATTCGGCATAAGGATTTAATTGCCAATCACCGCCTTGCCAGTGGTATTGAGTACGAGTGTAACCATACATGCGCTTGTTACCATCACTCATGATGGCAACATCAGCTTCTAGGCCGTCTTTTTGAAAGCGGTATTGAAAACCAAAATCAAAGGCGTCAGATTGGGTTTGATTTTGATATTCTTTAGGGATGTCAACGAACCGAAAACGACTATAAACATTGACTTGATGTTCATCATTTTTCCATAAATGAACCCCGCCCTCTAAGCCATTTAAATAAAAATAATCATTTTCAAATTCAATCAATGGCATGACGTCATAGACATCATCATTTTCAGTGGCATAAGGAATATCAGCTTTACGCACACCAATGCCAACTCCCCAGGTTGATGGGAAGTATTCTACATCTGCATGAGACTCAGCTTTGCTTGGTGGATTAACCGTTTTGGTTTGGTCATTGTCAGCGATGACAGAAAAAGAGCATGTGCTTAAGCAAACAAATGCGGTAAGTAAAGAGGACGTTTTAGGCATAGAGGTTTTACCATTAATCTTTATCAACAATAATTTTTATTACCTAGCAGGATAAGAGGTGGTAAAAAGCTAAGTAAACACTAATTTTTATATTATTTTCAGGATTATAGCATGTAGATATTGGTGAATGTGACAGCGAAAAATTTTAACAGCATTTTTTTAACGCGACATTGCTAGCCTAACTGGTGCATTTTTATTTTGACTGATTGCTGCCAAAAAGAATAGTTATGCTTACCCGATTGCTTTACACCGTACATGGCATTATCTGCTTGCTCGCAAACGTGGGTGAATTGGTCTCGTTGATTAAAACGACTAATACCAATGCTTAACCCCAGTGATAGCGGTTTATCATCTATTGTTTGTAACTGTTTAAAGTGATTGATTAATGCTTCGGCGAACATACTGATAGTCGCGAAGTCTGCAATAGCGGTAATTATCACAAATTCATCGCCACCCAGTCGGGCTATGCTGACCTTGTGTTTAGAAATTAACTTTTGGCAATAATGATTTAGGGTATTGCTTATCTCTACTAACACCAAATCCCCAAAATGATGACCATACCTGTCGTTAACCCCTTTAAAGTTATCGACATCGATAAATAGTAATGTTCCTGATTGGAAATTGGTATTTTTCTGTATCTGCTGGAATGCTGTTTCAATCGCAGTACGGTTTAACAAGTCGGTGAGAGGGTCTTGGTGGGCAAGGCGAGCTAAGTCAAGTTCATAGCGCTTTTCTTGGGTTATATCAATATGAGTGCCCATGATCCTTAAGGGTTGACCATCTGGGGTATATTCCACAATACGTCCCCTGTCTGAAACCCAGCTGGTGGTGCCATTTTTATGGATCATCCGATGAACGGCGCGATAAACCTCTTCTTTACCTGTGAGGTGATCTTCAAAAGCTTTGATGACCCAGTCTTTATCTTCAGGATGTAAATGGCTTTTCCAGCTAGAAATATTTGCCGCTCGCTCTTCGAGGGTATAACCCAGCAATGCGCCCCATTCTTGATTGAAAATGGTCAGATCGCCAGAAGGGATATGTTGCTCCCACAGACACAAGCCTGTGCCATCGAGTGTTGCTGAGAGCTTCTCTTCACACAGCTTTAGTTTCTGCTTAAGTAAATCATTCTCTTGGGTGAGTTGATTTAACTGAGCTGTGAGCTGTTGAATTTGTGAAGCCAATGGGTCCATCTGAGAAAATCATCCTTGTGTTAAAACGAGCTAAAGCTTGAAAAGCAATCGGTATATCCTTTGTACATTTTACTCATAAATTCGTCAAGAATGAGAATGTATGATTATTGATAACTTATTCTCCCAATGATAGAAATGAAGCGCTTATTAATAAAAAGGCCGCTAAGCGGCCTTTTTAGGGGGTATATCTAACATGTTGAAAATTAATCAGCTTCTTTTAAGCTTTGCGTCAGCTCAACAATGCCTTTTTTACCATCACCGAATAACATAAGTGCATTATCCATGGCAAATAATGGGTTAGGTAAACCTGCAAACCCTGGGCTTAATGAACGCTTAATTACCACCACGGTGCGGGCTTTATCGACGTTTAGAATTGGCATACCATAGATGGGGCTACCTTTATCTTCACGTGCCATTGGGTTGGTGACATCATTGGCACCAATGACAATCGCGACATCCGTTTGCGCAAATTGTGGATTAATCTCATCCATTTCAACTAACTGTTCATAAGGCACTTCAGCTTCTGCAAGTAGCACGTTCATGTGGCCAGGCATACGGCCAGCAACAGGGTGAATCGCGTACTTCACATCGACTCCACGCTCTTGTAAAACGTTAGCGAGCTCACGTACTGCATGCTGTGCTTGCGCCATGGCTAAACCGTAACCTGGGACAATAACCACACGTTCAGCGGTTTCTAGCATCATGGCAATTTCATCTGGCGAAGTTGATTTTACTTTACCTGCGTAAATTTCATCTGCATCGACTTTCTCGCCGCCTTCAGCCATCACACCGAATAAGACGTTAAATAATGAACGGTTCATGGCTTTACACATGATTTGTGTGAGGATAATTCCTGATGCACCAACCAGTGAACCTGAGATAATCAATACCGTATTACCTGTAATGAAACCAGTCGTTGCCGCGGCGATACCAGAATAGGAGTTCAGTAGTGCAATAACAACCGGCATATCAGCGCCGCCAATTGGCACCACTAATAACACACCCAAGACCACTGCCACAGCCACTAAAGCATACATTAAGCTGACGTTAGCAGGGTTAATGACTAGCGCAATGGCTAAGCCAAACGCAGTGATCAGCAGCAGCGCGTTAAGGATTTTATTACCTGGGACTTTGATTGGGTTACCTGAAATAAGCTCTTGCAGCTTAGCAAAAGCCACAAATGAACCTGAAAGGGTAACTGCACCAATAATAATGGTCGCTCCGATAGAAATTAACGCCACCATGCTAGTAGCTGCAGTCGGGTCAAGGAAACTTGCCGCAGCAATGGCCAGTGAAGCACCACCACCAAAACCATTCAACAGTGCAACCATTTGCGGCATGTCGGTGACTTTAATTTTAGTCGCCATCACTGCACCAATGGTGCCACCTAATAGTACGCCGGCAATGATCCACTCATAGCTAAGAATGCTTTGGTCAAATAGGGTTACCACCACAGCAATAAACATACCCATGGCTGATAATTGGTTGCCACGAACCGCTGTTTTAGGTTTTGTCAGTCCTTTAATACCAAGAATAAACAGGACTGCGGCAACAAGGTAAGCCAAATAAATAATTGTTGTCATTGAGTCTATTTCCTCTTGAACATAGCTAGCATACGATTGGTGACCATGTAACCACCGACCACATTGATGGTAGCCAGCACTACGGCGATAAAGCCAAGTACATTCACTATCATGCCACCGCCAGAACCTGCTGACAGTAGGGCGCCTACCAGTGAAATACCTGAAATAGCATTCGAACCAGACATTAATGGCGTGTGCAGTGTCGGTGGCACTTTAGTGATCAGCTCAACACCTAAAAATACTGCGACGACAAAAAGCGTCAGTAATAATAGTAAGGTCATATCCATTATGCTTTTTCCTCTACACTGGTGTCAGCTTCAGGCGTTGCTAAAGGCGCAAGACCCAATAAATCTCTTAGTCGAGCACTGGTGACTTCTTTGCCATGGGCAACAACAGTGTCTCTGACGATTTCGTCTTCAAAATCAAGAACCAGTTCACCCTCTTTACTGACGATTAAGTTCAGTAAGTTCTCGACATTTTTACCATACATTTGGCTGGCATGATTCGCTGCAGTGCTAGGTACGTTAGATGGCCCTAAGATCATCACGCCGTTGTGCATAATAACTTCATCAACGCGGGTTAATTCACAGTTACCACCTGATTCAGCCGCTAAATCAACAATGATGGTGCCGTTTTTCATGCCATCAACCATTTCTTTAGTGATAAGCACAGGGGCTTTACGGCCTGGAATGGCTGCAGTGGTAATCACAATATCTTGTTGTGCTAACACATTCGCCATCGCTTGTTGTTGACGCTTTAAAAAGTCATCACTTTGCTCGGTGGCATAACCGCCTTTGGTTTCAGTGTTTTCGGCTTCAATATCAAGCTCAACCGGTTTTGCACCAACAGAAATAATCTGCTCGCGCGCCGCAGGGCGAATATCATAGGCTTCGACAACGGCGCCGAGACGCTTAGCTGTGGCGCAGGCCTGAAGTCCCGCAACACCCACACCCATAATAAAGGCGCGAGTGGGTTTTAATGTCCCAGCAGCTGTCATCATCATTGGGAATAAACGCGGCGCTTTATGGGCGGCGAGTAACACAGCTTTATAGCCTGAAATCGTTGCCATTGATGACAACACATCCATACTTTGGGCACGGGTAATACGTGGAATAAGTTCTAAGGCAATCGCGCTGGCACCCGTGACAGCAATTGCTTGGGCATTTTGCGGGTTAATCAGCGGGTCCATCATGCCAATCAGCAGTTGCTGAGGCTTGATTAGCGCTTTAATTTCATCGAATTGCTCACCCTTACAGTTCACCACGGTAATGATGTCAGCTTCATTCAGTAGCGCTGCTCGTGATGAAGCAATAGTGGCGCCTACCTTGACATAATCGTCGTCGGTAAAGCCTGCGTTTTGTCCAGCGCCTGATTCTACGATCACTTGTAGCTGTTTTTTTAATAATGCGGTCACATTGGCAGGGATTAACGCAACGCGTAACTCACCTGGGTGACTCTCTTTCGGTAGACCTAATTTCAAAAGGACAACCTCTTAGTTAGTGTAAATAGGGAAGGGTCGGGTCGTGTGAGTATTTAATACAACTTTGTTTTAAATACTCATTTTTTCTAAGTGCCTTTTTATGGTGCACATTTTTTAGGTGCTTCATTCTGGCAATTATTAGGTTTGAAACAAGTAAATAATGCGCTAAATCACATTTTTACCGAGTTCAGACCCAAAAGTTTGCACTAGACCACACTTTTGTAGCTTAAAAATGCAGCTTTGCATATTCCTTAATGGAATAAAGAATCAACTTTTAGTCTTTTTTGGTTTTAAAGAATCGGAGTAATCTGATGATATTAAACTGTTATAGGGCTCTCCAATGTTGTTAAAAGAACTTTCTTCATTCGCATCGCCATTGTCTCAAGGACAAGTCGACAAGCTAAAACAGCTCACTTCTGAATTATCTGCGGTGCAATTAGCTTGGGTTAGTGGCTATTTGGCTGCATCTTCAAATCAAGGGCAAACAGCAAGTGCGCCAGAGGCTAGTGCAGCGCAAACTGTGACAATTTTATTTGGTAGTCAAACGGGTAATGGTCAAGGTATCGCTAAAGAGTTAGCTGCAAAGGCATCCGCTAAAGGCTTTACGGTTAATTTAAGCTCGATGGCTGATTACAATGTGCGTCAGTTAAAGCAAGAAACCATTTTAATCGCGGTGGTGAGTACCCACGGTGAGGGTGAAGCGCCAGATGATGCTATTGAATTACATAAGTTCCTTGCTTCAAAAAGAGCGCCTAAGTTAGATCAACTTAACTTTTCAATTTTGGCCTTGGGTGACTCAAGCTATGAGTTTTATTGTCAAACCGGTAAAGACTTCAGCGAACGCTTATCTGCTTTAGGTGCAACAGAGTTATTGCCGTTAGTTGAGTGTGATGTTGATTACGAAGAAGCTTCAGAGCAATGGCTTGAGTCGGTAATAACAGCGGTTGAGCCATTAGTTGAAACTAGCAGTGCCAGCGTGGTGTCAATTGATAGCGCCAAAGCGGCGGGTGAAAGCGAATTTACCAAGCAAAATCCTTATGAAGCAGAAGTGTTATTAAGTCAAAAGCTTACTGGTCGTGATTCTGATCGTGATGTTCGCCACGTGGAAATCGATTTAGGCGAATCTGGTATCAGTTATCAAGTGGGTGACGCCTTAGGTATTTGGTTTACCAATAACGAGGCTTTAGTCACTGAAGTGATTAGCGGTTTAGGATTAGACCCGTCAACTGAAGTTGTGGTCAGTAAAAATACCTTATCGCTACAACAAGCATTAACAGATAAAAAAGAGCTAACCCAACTTTACCCGGGTCTTGTGACGGCATGGGCAGAGCTTGCGGGGAATGCAGAGCTTAGCGCGATTGCTGCAGATAAAGAGCAAACTCGCCAGTTTGTATTAGGTCATCAATTAGCTGATTTAATCAGTTTGTATCCAGTAAAAATCGATGCCGCAACCTTAGTAAGTTTATTACGCCCATTAACACCGCGTTTATATTCAATTGCCTCTAGCCAAGCGGAAGTGGAAAACGAAGTGCATTTAACCGTGGCACTGGTTGAAGATGAGCGTGCGGGTCAAGCGCGTTTTGGCGGCGCTTCGCACTTCTTAGCATCTGCAGAAGAAGGTCAGCAAGTTAAGGTTTACGTTGAACCGAATAAGCATTTTCGTTTGCCAGAAAATAGCGACACTCCAGTTATTATGGTTGGCCCTGGCACTGGTGTGGCGCCTTTTAGAGCCTTCATGCAACAACGTGCAGCAGACGGCGTTAACAGCGATAGCTGGTTATTTTTCGGTAATCCGCATTTTGAGCAAGACTTTTTATACCAAGTTGAGTGGCAACAGTACCTAAAAGCGGGTGATTTATCGCGCCTCGATGTGGCTTTCTCACGTGATCAACAACATAAAATTTATGTGCAACACCGGATTGCAGAGCAAGGTGAAGCGATTTGGGCATGGCTACAAAATGGCGCGCATTTTTATATCTGTGGCGATGCAGAGCGCATGGCAAAAGATGTCCATCAAGCCTTACTAGATGTCGCAGTTAAGTATGGTGGTTTAGATGCGCAGGGCGCTGAGGATTACCTTGAAGGGTTGCGCAGTGCGAAACGTTATCAAAAAGACGTTTACTAAATGAATACCGCATGAGTTCGAAATAAGCATAACGAAAATAATATACACGCTGGTGATTTGATATCACCAGCGTCATAAAAGCATCGATAGAGGCCACAGGATGAGTGAGCAAAAGTTAGCAGTAAATGAATATTTAAAAACCGACAGTGATTACCTGCGCGGCACCATTAAAGAAGGCTTAGACACCCAAGTTACCGGTTCGTTTAGTGATGGCGATCAGCAGTTGATCAAATTCCACGGCTTTTATCAGCAAGACGATCGTGATTTACGTAATGAGCGTAAAGAACAAAAACTAGAGCCTTTATACAGTTTCATGTTACGAGCCCGTGTACCAGGTGGTATTTGTAGGCCTGAGCAATGGTTGGATGTGGATAAAATCTCATCAACGCTAACGACATCAAACAGTATTCGTTTAACCACCCGTCAAACCTTTCAATATCACGGCATTCCAAAGCGTAATTTAAAAACGCTGATCCAAGGCCTTGATAGAGCGGCGTTAGATTCTATTGCGGCCTGTGGTGACGTTAACCGTAACGTAATGTGTAACCCAAACCCTGTTGAATCTAAGTTACATCAACAGGCTTATGCAGTGGCTAAAGAGTTGTCAGATCATTTATTGCCTCATACTCACGCCTATGCTGAAATTTGGTTAGATAAAGAAAAGCTGCTTGATACTGAAACTAACGAACCTGTGTACGGTAAAACCTACTTGCCACGTAAATTTAAAATGGCTGTAGCAGTACCCCCAGACAATGATGTTGATGTTTATACCAATGACTTAGGTTTTATTGCCATCGCTGAAGCGGGTGAGTTAGTCGGATTTAATTTAGTTGCTGGTGGCGGTATGGGCTCAACTCATGGTGAAGTGGAAACCTTCCCACGTCTAGCGGATGATTTTGGCTTTATTAAAACTGACGATGTGATTAAATTCGCTGAAGCTGTTATGACAGTTCAGCGTGACTGGGGTAACCGTGTCAATCGTAAGCGTTCACGTTTGAAGTACACCATTGTCGATCATGGCGTTGCAGAATTTAAAGCAGAAGTTGAAAAGCGTGCAGGGGTGAGTTTTGAACCTAAACGTGAGGTAGTGATTGGCGATCGCGGCGACCGTTATGGTTGGGTTCAAGGCTTAGATAACAACTGGCATTTAACCTTGTTCATTGAAAGTGGTCGTATTAAAGATGAGCCAGGTCAGACGCTGCAAACAGGCTTAAGAGAAATCGCCAAAATCCATAAAGGTGATTTTAGAATGACCTCTAACCAGAACATGATTATTGCTGGGGTTGCAGAAGAAGATAAAGCTGCGATTGAAGATTTAGCCCGTAAGCATGGCTTTTTTGGCAAGGTTATCAGTCAAACCCGCGGCCATTCAATTGCCTGCGTGGCGCTGCCTACCTGTCCATTAGCCATGGCCGAAGCGGAGCGATATTTCCCAGAGTTTATTGACCATATTGATGCGCTGCAAGCTAAGCATGGTATTAGCGAGCAAGCCATTGTGGTGAGAATGACAGGTTGCCCTAATGGCTGTGCGAGACCGTTCGCAGCCGAAATTGGTTTAGTAGGTAAAGCGCCGGGACGTTATAACTTGTATTTAGGTGCAAGCTTTGAAGGCACACGCCTTAATAAAATGTACAAAGAGAATATTCAAGAAGCTGAAATTTTAACTGAGTTAGACAGATTATTCGGCTTGTATGTACTTGAGCGTGATGCAGGTGAAACCTTCGGTAACTTTACAGTTCGCTTTGGCATAATTAAAGCCGTGAACGATGCCGCTGTAGATTTTCATGGCTAACGGGTTAGCAACAGAGGTCATTACGATGATTAATCACAATGAGTTGCAAGCACTATTATCAGCTCCCAAGTCTGAGCAAAAAATAGTGCTAGAAAAAGTGAATCGCTTTTTAGCCGATTTAACCGCGCAAGAGCGAGTCACTTGGGGATTAGCTTTTTTGCCTGGCGAACATGCTTTATCGTCAAGTTTTGGTATTCAAGCTGCCGTTATGCTGCATATGGTAAGCCAAGCGCAGACAGATATTCCGGTTATTTTAACTGACACCGGATACTTGTTTGCTGAAACCTATCAATTTATTGATGAGCTAACCCAAAGACTGGATTTAAACCTACAGGTATTTCGCGCACAGCAGTCATCAGCATGGCAAGAGGCGCGTTACGGTAAGCTTTGGGAACAAGATCTCGAAGGCTTAGAAAAGTATAATCGCATCAATAAAGTGGAACCAATGCAACGTGCTTTGGCTGAGTTGAATGTAGGGACTTGGTTTGCCGGGCTACGTCGCTCGCAAGCCAGTACCCGTGAAGCGCTGCCCATTTTAGCTATCCATGGTGATAAATATAAGCTACTGCCCATCATTGATTGGAGTAACAAAGATGTCCATGAGTACCTCACTGAGCATCAATTACCTTATCATCCACTTTGGGAGCAAGGGTACGTGTCTGTGGGTGATACTCACTCAAGCAAGCCGCTTGAGCTTGGCATGAGCGAAGAAGAAACCCGTTTTAATGGCTTGAAGCGTGAATGTGGATTACATTACGAAATTTAGCCAATTGCAGGTTAGTCATTTGGTTATAAAAAATATCAGTCCAATGAGGCTGATATTTTTTTGAGTTTAATATTTTTGGGATTCAATAAAAGTGTCAATAGGGATGTTGAACGCAACATATGGGTCGCTAAGGTTAATATTTACTGCTAATGCGAGCGCTTATTATTAATAGCTAACATTGCTTTCGACCAAAGTATTAAAACCAATGACTGATATTTACCTCTGTTGCTTTATATCGTGATATTTAGCCAAAAACAATTAGGCATTTGTTAATTCTATAGTCTAAATTTAGAAGTTCCCGTAGATGGTTTTGTCGACACTTTAGGCATGTTTTTGCACGCCACGTACCTCCAAAGCCTCGCTCGTAAAACGAGTGTGTAGTGATTGGCTTGCTAGCGTAAGCATAATCCATTTGGTTATCTCGGTTAGCCATCATTGGCTAGCCGAGAAACCAACCTTTCATCGATATCGCTATCTTCATGGTTTATTTATCCTATCTTTTTGGTACCTGCTTAACCTTTTATTAGACTTTTAAACCTTATAAACAATTGCTTAACTCGGTTATTGCTTATCAAACCCCAAGCCACTTTTATCGAGGCATTATTTTATTTGCAAATTAAAAGTGTGCTAAGTTATCGCTATGCTTGATCAAATTGAGTTATCGGCATTAACTAAGCATTTACTCTCAAGGAAGAGTGACTTGTTATTACTTACATGTGAATTATGGAGCACAAATAAATGAAAAAACTGGCTATCGCAGTTGCCATTGCCGCTGCTGGTGCAGGCGCATACATGCTATCGAACAACGATGGTGTCACCACAACTGATAACGACATGCTCGCGTATATCCCTGCAGATACCTTACTTTTTTCAGGACAACTCACCCCGTTTCCGTTAGAAGATTATTTGTATTCAATGCCTATGGGGCAAAACGGTGCTGCCCAACTAGAGCAAATTGAGCAGGCTGGCCCATATTCAAGTGCCCAAGAGGGATTTTTTGTCAGTTTATATAAAAGTTATTTAACTAGCCTTGAAGACCCTGAACTGTTTTTAACAACCTTTGGTTTGCCTGCCAAGATTGAGTCATATACCTACACGCTAGGGGCGTTGCCTGTTTTTAAGGTGCAAGTCACTGATGAACAGGCTATTTGGAAAGTATTGGACAAAGCGTCAGAAGAAAGCGGTTTAGCCCACACCACGGCAACCATTGAAGGCCTTGAGTATCGTGCTTATTCACTTATTGATGACGATGAATCGATTGATTTAGTTGTTGCCCAGCAAGATGGCTGGTTAACAGTAACCTTAAATACCTCCTTCAATAAACCAGAATTATTAGCAACGGCGCTGGGATTATCCAAAGTTGATAATCCAATTAGTGACAGTGGCATTGTTGAAGATATCATTAAGACTCATGGTTTTTTAAACGACAGTATAAGCTTTATAAACCATGTGGAATTAGTGAAAGGATTAACCTCAACTGATGGCAATATGCTGGCTAAACAGTTATCTAAATTAGGCGAGTTAGATGGCACTGGCAGTGATCCTTTTGCAGAGTTTAAAACGGCTGAGTGTCAAACAGAGCTTGATGCTATCGCTGCAAATTGGCCGCGCACGGTTATGGGCTTAAAAGCATTTAATGTTAGCCGTAAACAAGCGCAGTTTGATGCCCAAATGGTGGTTGAATCTAACAACCAAGTGATATTAGGTGCATTTAATAAAATGCGTGGTTTTATTCCTAGTTTCACTAATAGCCTAACTGACAATGCCATGTCCATAGCACTGGGGCTTGATGCGGCGCAATTAGCACCAGCATTAACTGAAATTTGGCAAGATTTACAAACGCCCAGTTATCAGTGTGAAGCACTAGCGCAAATGCAATATGAAATCAGCGGCCAAAATCCGGCAATGCTTGGCATGATGACAGGCATGGCCAATGGGGTTAAGGGCATGAGTGCCACCATAGTCGACTTTTCGTTAACTGACGAAAATGGTGAGCCTGGCTTTAAGCACCTAGATGCACTGATTAGCTTATCGGCTGAAAACCCAGAAATGCTATTAAACATGATTAAGCCATTTGTGCCTCAGTTAGCCCAAGTTCAACTGGAGACTAATGGTGATCCCATCGATGTGTCTTCATTGCTAATGCTGCCACCTTCAATGGGGGTAAGCGCTCAAATGGCCATTAAAGATCAACACATTGTTATTTACAGTGGCGATAAAGGTGAAGACTTAGCTAATAAACTGGCAAAAGAACCACTGGTCGCCAATGGCTTAGCGAATATGTCGATTGATTATCAAAAAGTGCTGAAACCGGTATTTTCACTCATTGAAGAAAGCGGTGAGCAAGTGCCAGAAGAACTAGAAATGCTCAAAGATTATGACATGCGCATGCAGGTCAACTTGGATATTACCGATAAAGGTATTTCAATCTCTACTCGCGGTGATAGTAAAGCTTACTAAGTTGCTAACAAGCTAGTCGGGTATTGAAAACAAAAAAGGTGAACTGTATATAACTGCAGCTTCACCTTTTTTATTGTTGTTTTTATGGTTGTTTTTATTGTTTGTGATGGCCTATTTTAAAGAATATCACCAATCGAAACCCCGATCCCAATGCGCTGATTATGATGATTATAGTCAATCATACTTTCGCCATAGCCATTAAAGTACTGGGTATATAAGCGTAAATTGCCTAATATCGGATAGCTCCAAGTAAACTCAATGGAGCCTTTATTTGGGTGTTGTAAATTATTGCGCCCCATTAAGGTAAACATATGCTCATCAAGGCCATAGACGGCTGTTAACTCAAAGTTGCCCATATAGTCTTCAATATCGGGGTTGTCATCACCCTCAGGCGAGCTGGGTGTTGCTTTTTCATCTTCAGGGATCCGCCACCACGCCTTTAGACCTAATGCAAAAGGGCCTCTATCAAATACCATGGTGCCGTAAATTCGATTCCAACTGCGTGAAAGTGAACCAGATTGACCATTAGATTGATGCACAGCCCCTACACCCCAAAACGAATTTGTTAACCCTGCCACTTGCCAGTCATTATTGAATAGCATGAACATTTCCGGTTCATGATTAGTTTCTCTAAAAGGGGAGGAAATTTCTTTATTATAGACTTGCCAGTAAGACTGGTTGGTATAGGCGAAATAGAGGTGGCCATTGTCGCCAAAAACGTTATACCACAGCGGGAATTTAAAGCTTATCTGAAACTTAGCCTCAGCGTTATCGATGACTTCTTCATTGTCGTCATTGGTTGTAAAGTTTGTATATGGGTCAGTGTTAGGGTTGTCATTATAGGTGTATGGCAAAATGTAATTAACTTTATGGGGGGTAATGACAAAGCGCTCCTCTGAAGTTTTAAGCTCGTCTTTTACTCTTTCATCAACGAGTGAGTCTTCAGCTAAAGCCACTTGGCTTACTCCTAAACCAATGGCTGCGCTAAACCATAATCGGATCCATGTTGGTTTCATTAAAAGCTCCCTTTAATTATATTTTTCTAGACTAACACTATGGTTAAAAATGAAAAGTACTGATGATTTGAGCTTGGGCTTTGTATGGTAACTGTGCAGCTAGTTTACCAAGGTTTTTAAATGCCACTTAATAGGTCTCATATAACTAAATGGAATAAAAGCTAAGTATTATCTATTATATAT
>NZ_MCTY01000210.1:35796-38933 GCF_002873635.1 Shewanella sp. 10N.286.52.B9 | reverse complement strand
GGTCTCAATTTCTGCTTCAAGCATGCTCACTTATGCTTATAAGCTGCGCTTACTTTCATTGAACTTGAAACAATGGCTGGCTCTAATATGATAAAAACTAAATTATAAAACACCAATGACTTAAGTTAAGTCATTGGTGTTGGCGTTTTAGTGACGGAAGTGACGCATGCCAGTAAATACCATGGCAATGCCGTGCTCATCTGCCGCTGCAATGATTTCTTCATCACGGATTGAACCGCCTGGCTGAATGATGCAGCTGATACCAGCCGCAGCTGCTGCATCGATACCGTCACGGAATGGGAAGAAGGCATCTGATGCCATCACTGACCCTTCAACCACTAAACCTTCGTCTGCCGCTTTAATGCCTGCAACTTTTGCTGAGTAAACGCGGCTCATTTGGCCTGCGCCGACGCCGATAGTCATGCCATCTTTTGCGTAAACAATCGCGTTAGATTTAACGAACTTAGCCACTTTCCAGCAGAACATTAAGTCAGTTAGCTGCTCGGCGGTTGGTTGCACTTTTGATACCACTTTAACGTCAGCCACATCAACCATGCCTTGGTCGCGGTCTTGAACTAATAAGCCGCCGTTAACACGTTTGAAATCTTGAGTAGTGGTTTTAGTATTCCACTGACCACATTCGAGTAATCGCACGTTGGCTTTAGCGGCAACGATGTCGCGTGCTGCTGCACTAACTTTAGGGGCAATGATCACTTCAACAAATTGACGATCAACAATGGCTTTCGCGGTGTCAGCATCTAATTCTTGGTTAAAGGCGATGATGCCACCAAAAGCTGATGTTGGGTCAGTTTTGAATGCGCGATCGTAAGCTTCAAGGATCGTGTTACCTAAGGCCACACCACAAGGGTTAGCATGTTTTACGATGACACAAGCTGGGCCTTCAAATTCTTTCACACACTCTAGCGCAGCATCAGTATCTGCAATGTTGTTGTATGACAGGGCTTTACCTTGCAATTGTGTTGCACTTGCAACCGATGCTTCATCAATGTTGCTATCAACATAGAAAGCCGCTTTTTGATGGCTGTTTTCGCCGTAGCGTAAATCTTGTTTTTTGATCAGCTGAGTATTGAACGTGCGTGGGAAGCTAGAATCTTCGTGGCACTCATCTTTACTGTGTGCAGGCACCATAGTGCCGAAGTAGTTAGCAATCATACCGTCGTAAGCGGCAGTGTGTTCGAATGCGGCAATGGCTAAATCAAAACGTGTTTCTAAGGTGGTGCTGCCGTTGTTTGCTTGCATCTCTGTAATCACGCGATCGTAGTCACTGGCGTTAACAACAATAGTGGTGTCTTTATGGTTTTTCGCAGTAGAACGTACCATGGTCGGGCCACCGATATCGATGTTCTCAACGGCGTCAGCTAACGTACAACCTTCTTTTGCCACAGTAGAAGCAAATGGGTAAAGGTTAACCGCAACTAAATCGATGGGTTTAATGGCATTTTGTTCCATTACGATTTCATCAATACCGCGACGGGCTAAGATGCCGCCGTGTACTTTTGGATGCAATGTTTTAACACGACCATCCATGATTTCAGGGTGACCGGTATAGTCAGATACTTCAGTGACAGGAATATTATTGTCAGCAAGTAATTTGGCTGTTCCGCCTGTAGAAAGTAGTTCTACGCCTTGCTCGTGAAGTGCTTTAGCAAACTCAAGCATTCCAGTTTTATCAGATACACTTAGCAGTGCGCGACGAATAGGTCTGACAGTATTCATGTAGGTACAGTGTCCACTATTTATTTTAAGGAAGTTTGGCAAAACAGAGCAGACATCGACATGGCTCTGCTTTGCAAAATTCCCTTAATGTTTTTACTTGTTAGGGGGTTGCTGCCTATAGGCAGGGCGCGCGCATTTTATCGCAAAAGCACCATATAGGGTGTTTTTTCTGCGCGATTTCACAATATTGAAATAAGAACAAAGTTACTCACAAAATTTTATTCTATAAAAGCCTTGACCTTGGATTTAACTCTAAGGTTTATAGTAATACTTATACTCGTAATGATTATCTGTGTATTGCATCAGAATGTTTATCTTACTCATGGTGAATTTATGTATCGAATAGGTGAAGTCGCGGCGCTGTTTAATGTTAAAGCTGATACGCTGCGGTTTTATGAAAAACACGGTTTATTAGCGCCCTCTAGCCGCTCTGATGCGGGCTATCGACTTTATAATGAGGATGATACTGCCAAGTTAGGTTTTATTATTCGCGCCAAAGCGGTGGGCTTTAGTTTGAATGACATTGCCGAGTTGTTATCCATTGAATTAGATAAATCCAACTGGGCATGTGCCGATGTAAAAGGGCTGGTGGACTCAAAGCTTAAACAAGTACAAGACAAGATGGCCGAGCTCGCCAATTTTGCTAACTCATTGGGCAAATTATCAGCGGCCTGTTGCGGCGGCCCTGAAAGCGCTGAACATTGCTCAATTTTAGAAGCATTAGAGTCAACAGATAAAGAATTAAATCCAAAAGCTGAACAGCAACGTCATACAGCAAAGCAGCCTCAAGGTTAGGAGCGCATTATGTTATTAAGCAATTTTTTAGAGTTATTTTTAGAGTCCGCTCCGTGGCTATTATTAGGCTTAGTGTTGGCCGGTTTGTTGAAAGTCTTTGTGCCCATGGCATGGATGCAAAAACAACTTGGTGGTCACGGCTTAAAAACAGTAGTTAAAGCAGCTGTGATTGGCGCGCCGTTACCTTTATGTTCTTGCGGGGTTATTCCTGCTGCAGTGGGTTTGCGTCGCTCTGGCGCATCAAAAGCGGCTACAACCTCATTTTTAGTATCAACGCCTGAAACTGGGGTGGATTCGGTTACGGTATCTTATGTGTTGTTAGGGCCATTTATGGCCATTGTGCGTCCGATAGCGGCGATCACCAGCGCCATTGTGGCGGGTTTATTAGTCGGTCGTGATGATGACGATGGTAAGGTCGTCAGCGAAGTTAAAGACGATGCTGCTACTAATACAGCAACTAATACCGCAACTACAACAGCGATGACGATGAAGCCTGCTGCTAATGCATCAGTGATGCAGCCAATGAGTGCCGCTGTTGTAAAATCAGTGCCAGTCGCTAAAGCCAGTAGTTGTTGTGCGAGTAAATCTGAATCCGTTAAGGCTGA
>NZ_MCTY01000210.1:6035-34981 GCF_002873635.1 Shewanella sp. 10N.286.52.B9 | reverse complement strand
GAATCCGTTAAGGCTGAGGCGTCGAGTTGTTGTGCGAGCAAGTCTGAATCCGTTAAGGCTGAGGCAGCGAGTTGTTGTGCGAGTAAATCTGAATCCGTTAAGGCTGAGGCTACAAGTTGCTGTTCAAGCAAGTCAGAGGCCGCTAAAGAAGAGAAAAGTGGATGTTGTTCAAGTGAGACAACATCTGCTGCCAGTGAAGAAAGCTGCTGTGCATCAACCCAAGACATGGCGACCGAGCTTAAACAAGAAACTATTCTGTCTCGTATCTTCACTGGACTTAAGTATGCCGCAACCGATTTAGTGCGAGATACGACGTTGTGGTTATTAGTCGGATTATTCTTTGCTGCGTTAGTACAAACCTATGTGCCGACTGACTTTTTAGCAAAATGGGGTGATGGCATTCTCGCTATGCTAGTCATGGTGTTAATTTCAGTGCCTATGTATATCTGCGCCACCGCATCAACACCGATAGCGGCAGGCTTGTTGTTAGCAGGGGTATCACCGGGGGCAGTTCTGGTATTCATGATGGCAGGGCCTGCGACTAATATCGCGACTTTAGGTGTGGTAGCGAAAGAGTTAGGAAAGCGCGCCTTGTTTGGTTACCTGGGCGGGGTATTAGGTGTGGCTTTGGTTGCAGGGATATTGGTTAACTATCTTGTGGCTGAGTTTGGCTTTGTGGTCATGCCGCAAATCGGTGAACAACACGAGTTATTGCCCTATTGGTTAGTGTTAAGCTCTGGCATTGTATTAGCGATATTAATGGCAAAAGTCGTTTGGGATAAACTGCCTAAAATGAACATAAAACGAGATTGCTGTTCATAAGCTTTGATTGTCCCTTATAAACCACAAAGGCCCTTGAAGGGCCTTTTTTATGCTTCTGTGTCATTTAGTTATCAATAGTAGGCTTGTCTAAATTACTGATACACCCTGTAACCTAGTTTGTTGCTTTTTGTTTGTTAAGTTAGCGCTTAGGTTTTAATGGTTAATATAAGTAAATGCTTAATGAGATCGGGTTCAAACTTTAACTTTAAATAACATCGTTATTGTTAGGTTACTGTTTATTCGTGAACTTAATCACTCATTCCTGCATGCTACCTACTTAGTATGCGCTCCGTACCCATTAAGTGGTACTAACAATCGGAGTGATGATGATGAAACATTTAACGAAACGCAAATTAGCATTCGTTATCGCAGCTGCAATGGGGATTGCGGGTTGTGGTAGTGATGGCAAAGACGGTGCACCAGGTGAACCAGGTCCAGGACCTACCCCACCTGTTGTAGAAACCTCAACAGTCACCAATGTTGAAATATTTAACCACACTTTAGAAGAAGGTATGGTTAAATTTGATTTTGAAATTAGCGATGAAGAAGGTGTGTTAATTTCTGGTCTTGAGAAGGCAAGCGTTGAGTTTGCTGAATTGACCGACAAAGGTATTGCTCGCAGCCGTGATGATTTTGAAGGCACAATTCTTGGTGGTAGTGCTAGCGATGAAACTGAAGGCGCTAGCTTAACTGAAGTTGCTGATGGGCATTATGAGTTCGTGGCTCCAATCGAAAACATCAATGCTGCTTCAGAAGGTATTATTCGTTTAGCTGTTGGTGGCGGTGAAAACATTGCTAAGTCTAGTTACATTGTGGTTGATAAGACTGCAGGTATTCACACGACTAGTACTGCTGCATGTTATGAGTGTCACGTAGATTACGCTGAGTTTGGTACTAAGCACCCTCACTATACGGCGATCAACACAGATGGCGAAGCTGACTTCCTTGGCGGTTGTATGACTTGCCACGGAAACGTGACTAAAGATGATGGCGGGTATGCTACCAACACCATGCAAAAGATTGGTCATATCAATCACATGAACTTCGAAACAGGTTTCGAAGGTAGTAACTGTTACACTTGTCATGCTGAACCTGTGACAATGACTTACTCAGAAACAACGTGTTCTGATTGTCACCAAGCAGCTGGTATGAACGAATATGTAGACATGAATGCATTCGCTGCAGACACTGATTTCCGTCGTTTACACACAAAGTTCCCTACACAAGTTGAAGTCAATGAAGTGCATTACTCAGTAATGTCAGAAGTTGTTGCAGCTGAAGATGGCTTATCTTCTTGTTCAACTTACTCACTTTTCAACACTGAAGGTGAGACAGCAACACTGTTAAACACTGCTGAAATGTTAGCTGCTGGCGATATCACTATTGCTATTACTTACCAACGCTTAATCAGTAACGTGATAGATACTGTGTCAGGTACAACTACATTTACTGATAATGAAGACGGTAGCCGTGAGTACTGTATTGAATATGTGGCGCCAGAAGGCGAAGCGTTATCAATGCTTGCTAGAACCACCTTCCAAACCAATGAAGATGATAAAGTCATTCTGGCTGCACTATCTGAAAATGGTCGTCGTTTAAATGTGACACAAGAAAGCTGTACAACTTGTCACAACGTAGCGGGTGAATTCCACGGAGGTGCTGGCTTTGCTGATGGCGGCGCAAGTTGTTTATCATGTCACTCCGCTGGTAACGATCGTGCGTCAGCAAGAACTGTTGCTATGGATGCTTTCCTGACTGATAAATTCAGAATTGATGCCGGCTATACTATCCCTGCAATGGATCGCAATGATGAAGAACTTCAAATAGGTTGGAAAGCGATTAGTGCACCAGGCTTCGGCCCTATGATCCATGCACGACATTGGGGTAACCAGCCATATCAAGGTTCTGAACTTGATAGTAGAGGTAATGAAGTCCTTGTTGCTAATTCAGCTTTAAAATTAAGTGCTGAAAGCTGTGTGTCTTGCCATGCAACAGTTGTTGATTTGAATAAAGTACCTGCTCAATTCATGCCTTCTAAATCTATGAATGGTGGTACATCAGGTGTTTACACTAGTCAAATCACAGCTAACTGTGCTGGTTGTCATACTGAAGATATCGCTATAAGCCATATGACAGACAACGGTGGTGAAATCAACAAGCCAGAAGCTGATTTTGTTGATGAATGGTTCTTAGCACCAACATCAGAATCTTGTGCAACGTGTCATGCTGAAGGTAAATCATTCGGTATCGAGAAGTTCCATAACTTCGAACGTTAATGATTCATTATCGACATAAATGCCCTGCAAGGTTATGTTGATAACAATGACTTAATATTGAGATGTTAGAAACAAAAAGAGCCACTATTACTAGTGGCTCTTTTTTTACGTTTGTGTTGCAACATTAGTGCAATTTAATGATGTAAATAAGTCAGTTAAAAGACGCTTTAATATTATTGACTAAAAATAATATTCAACTTTTCGGCTAAGCGAATGCCTGCTTGCTGCATTCTTAGCTCCACAGTTGGGGTGTGATCAAAAATATATTGGAAGCGCAAATCAGGCTGATCATCACGATTTTTTTCTAACTCATACGCGGCATCACGCAAGGCTTTGGATTCATCCGCCCACACATAATAGTTTTGACCTTGCCAGTCGCTGATATCTTTTGCTGAAATACGACTGATAAATTTTGTGTATTCGGTATAGCTTAATTTTTGATGCTCAATCAGCTTGCTATCCCACACTGAATGCAAGTTAGTGTCGTCACCAAACCACTTCAATTTTACAGCATTGCCGCCACGGTCATGGCTATGACCTACGTGTAATGGCTGATGAATATCGCCGACAAAGTGCACATAAAAAGCCAATGCTTGCCATTTTTCTTGTTCAGGTGTGGTGGTGCTTTTTAGTACTTGTTCATATTTTTCAAGACGCTCAATAATATCGCCTTTCGGGTTTCTGGTGACAGTGTCCCAGGTTTTGCCATCGTCAATTGACACATAATGCCAAGGCGATGAGTGATACCAATTTTTGTCTGAACGGATCTCATCTGCCCAAGTCGACATCTGGGCCAGTGATTCACCTTTTGTCAGTTGATTAATCTTTTTTTGAGCGGTTTTGGATAAATTATTTTGGGCAATTTCACCAATAATACGGTGACCTAATTGGCCAAATGCCTGTGCTGGCTGACTAGTAAAAACGGATACAGCCAGTGTGGCACTGATTAACAATACAGCAGGTTTCATTATTATTATTCCATTGGCATTTAAGTAGCTTGGACCTAGTAAACCACTTAAATGAGGTTAGACAGCGAATGATGAAAGTCACTTTTTAGATTAATTTTTTGTGACTAAAGAGCCTACTTTGCGGCTGTTGTTCATGCTTTGTTGTGGATGTTGCGCGAAGTTGACGCTCGCAGTTTAAGTTTTGTTGCTAAATAGTTCAACAATGACATGATTTTGAAACAAATTGGTTATAAACTAGCGCCTGAAGTTTTTACTCTACAAACTTCTTTATAAAGCTAGATTAACTAGTACATAAATAAATATAAAAATATTTCAGGGGTCTGAAAATGTTAAACAATAAAATCAGTCGCTTAGCGCTAGCGACATGCTTTGCTATGGGCGTTTCTCTACCAGCCATGGCCGCAGATACTGCATCAAACATCCGCGGTCAGATTGTTGGTCCTCAAGGAAATGCTGTTACAGATGCAACAATTACTATCATCCATGAACCAACTGGGACAGTGACAGAAGTGTCAGTAGGCGCTGATGGTCAATTCCTTGCTCGTGGTCTTCGTGTTGGTGGTCCTTATCTGATCAAAGTTGATTCAGGTAAATTTGCTGATGATATAGAGCAAGATTTATATCTAAACGTCGGTGAAACATTACGTTTCAACCGTACTCTGCAATCTGCAGCTGATATGGAACGTATCGGTGTTGTCGGAACTGCGAGTTACTATCGCAGCGCAGGCGCTAATAGTGAATTTGGCGCAAAAGAAATTGCTAACGCACCAGGAATTAGTCGTGATCTTAAAGATGTATTGCGTCAAAACCCAATGGCTGTAGTGGGTGCCGATGGTATTTCCATGAGCGTAGCGGGGATGAACCCTCGCTTTAACACCTTCGTTGTCGATGGTATTTCTCAAAATGATGATTTCGGTCTTAACTCAAATGGTTATCCGACTCAACGCTCACCCATCTCAATTGATGCTGTTGAAAGTGTTGCGTTAAATGTTTCTCCTTATACAGCACGATTAGGTGGCTTTACTGGCGCGCAGATTAATGCGGTAACTAAGTCTGGTACTAACGAAGTTTCAGGTACCGTTTTTTACGAAATGACCAATGACAGCATGGCTGGTGAAGGTCTTACTCGCGCAGATGAAGATGGTGTTCGTGAAAAGGTAGAACAAAAATTCGAAGAAAAAACCTTTGGAGGCACCATTGGCTTCCCAATCATCAAAGATAAACTGTTTTTCTTTGGTTCTTATGAAAGCTTTGATGCGCCAAAATCTGCTGAATGGGGACCTGAAGGAGCTGGTTTTGGCAACAACTCTGACATTACAGAAGCCGAATTGCAGCGTGTGAGAGATGCAGCAGCAAGCGTTTACGGTCTAGAAAATATTGGTGCTTACGATAAAACCCCTCAAGAAGAAGATAAGAAAATTCTGGCTAAAATTGACTGGAATATTAACGACGATCACCGTGCCAGTTTTACTTATCAAAATACCAAAGGTAACTTAACTAACAACTTAGCAAACAACTCAAGCAGCATTAAGTTATCAAGCACTTGGTATAACAAAGAAGAAATCTTAGAGACGTACGCTGCTAATTTATACAGCGACTGGACTGAAGATTTCAGTACTGAAATTAAAGTGGCATACAAAGATACCACTTCAAACTCAAACACCATTGATGACCTAGGTATTGGCCAAGTTGAAGTACAAACTTACTGGTTCCCAAATGCTGATGAACCATGGAAAAGCTTTGGTTCAGGCGACAAAGTTACCTTTGGTACAGATAAATCACGCCAAGCTAATGAGCTAAATAACCAAAATTTAGAAATGCGTTTTGTTGGTGATTACTACTTAGGTGATCATGAAATAGGCTTTGGTGTGCAATACAATAAAATTGAAGTATTCAATTTGTTCGCACAAAACGTATTGGGTAACTGGAGTTTCAAATCAATTGAAGACTTTGAGCAGGCCATTGTTGATGACTTCTTTTATTCAAATGCAAAGTCAGGCAATCCAACAGACGTAGCTGCAGAATTTAATATGAGTACTTTAGCGTTGTTTGCTGAGGATACTTGGAATATTAATGACGACTTAGAAATGACCTTTGGCTTACGCTACGAAACCATCAGCATGACAGAGGCGCCTTCTCTTAATCAAAACTTTGTAGACCGTTATAATTTTGCCAATAACAGTACTTTCGATGGTAAAGATATCTGGTTACCACGTATTGGCTTTAAATACCTGCTAACTGATGATGTATCTCTTCGTGGTGGCGTAGGCCGTTACAGTGGTGGTCAGCCAACAGTTTGGATGTCAAACAGTTTCTCAAATGATGGTAATAGCTTATTAAGTTTCAACGATGGTTGGGATACTTCTTGGGGAACGCCTGATTTTGGCAATGTGCCAAACGGCGCACAAGATGGCTTAGTGGGCGGCGATGGTAACACTAACTCATTAGACCCGAACTTTGAGCTTCCTTCAGATTGGCGTGCGAGCATCGGGTTTGACAGTACTTGGGACTTTGGTGCCCTAGGTCAAGATTGGTTCTTCGGTGGTGAGTTCTTATACATTCAAAAAGAAAATGATGTTGCTTGGGTTGATTTGGCTCGTCGCGAAGTTAAAACAGATGCAACAGGCCGTGTGATTTATGAGCCTTTCGATCCTTTAGATCCGACAAATGAAGATTATGAACGTTACGACTTGATGCTAACCAATGCTGAAGAAGATGGAACTAGTAAAACACTAACCTTTTCATTAGCTAAGAATTGGGATATGGGTCTTAATATGCGTGCAAGTTATGCATATAACTCATTAGACGAAGGTAACCAGGGCTCTAGTTCAACAGCGACGTCTAATTACCAGTTTACGCCGGTTGGTTCTGACCGAAATGGCACGACAATGGGTCCTGGTTACTATGAAACGCCACACCGTTTCACTGTTAGCCTAGGTTATGAAACTGAGTTTGTTGCTGGTTATGCATCTAGCTTCAATATGTTCTACGAAGCCCGTGAAGGTAACCCGTTAACTTGGGTGCTTGGTTCATTTAAAGACCGCGGCTTTGGTGATCAAAGTGCGTTTTATGGTTCTTCATACTATCTACCTTATATTCCAACGGGCGCGGATGATCCAAATGTGGAGTATTACTACAATCCGGAATACGACGCAGAGTTTGGATATGAGGAATTTAAAGCAGCGATTGATGAAATTGGTTTAGGTAAATATGCCGGCGGTATAGCACCTAAAGGGACTGACAACCAACCATGGGTACATCAGTTAGATTTCCGTTTCACTCAGGAATTACCAGGATTTATGGATGGGCATAAAGGTATTTTATACTTTGACGTGAAAAACGTACTTAACCTGATGAATGATGATTGGGGCCGTGTAGAAACACAAAGCTATGGTAGTAAGAAGTTGGTAGACCATAATTATAACCCAGAAACGGGTGTTTACACTTACTCAGTGCCTTACGGGCAAGATGGGTTAGAGACTGACAATTACAATCGCTATGACGTAAACAAGTCTGCTTGGCAGTTAAAAGTTGGCGTTAAATACAAGTTCTAAATTGAGCTAGTTTAACCTGAAAATACCGAGCTTATGCTCGGTATTTTTTTGGCTGAAATTCACCGGTTAATCCACTTATTTAATCATGCTAGACTGCGGCCATAGAGATCAATTTTTGGTGGGTAGTTATGTCGTTACTAAATTCAATGCACTGGAAGCTATTGAGCTTTAATGAACTCAGCCTTGATGAGTTGTATGAGCTATTAAAGCTCAGAGTCGATGTGTTTGTGGTGGAGCAAAACTGCCCTTATCCCGAGCTTGATGAGAAAGACCGATTACCGCAAACCAAGCATTTGTTAGGAATGAATCAGCAAGGTGAACTCATTGCGTATACGCGAATTTTAGCGGCAGGTGTGAGTTATGATGAAGCCAGTATTGGCCGAGTGATTGTGGCAGAAAAGGGCCGTGGACATGGTATTGCACATGCGTTAATGCAGCGCTCAATTAATGTTGTTAAAACTCAGTGGCCGCAAACCAGCATCCAAATAGGCGCGCAACAACATCTCAGCGATTTTTATCAGCAGCAGGGCTTTATCTTAAATTCAGAAATGTATCTTGAAGACGCCATACCGCATATCGATATGCTACTTAATTTACAAAATAACTAGTCATTTAAGACTGCTATAGGAACAGTTTATTTAGTTTGTATTAGCGTATTTATATTATCAGTATTAAGGAAAAATAATGTCAGATTTTATCATCAATAATACCCGTATCGTCTGTGTTGCTCAGTTTGTTGCTAAAGAAGGTAAACGTGATTTACTGGTTGCAGCTCTTGCTAAGCTGATCCCCGCGACTCGCCGTGAATTAGGTTGTATTCGCTACGAATTAAATATCAGTTTAGATGATGATAGCAAAGTGGCCTTTGTGGAAAAATTTGCCGACAGAGCAGTATTTGATAAACATAATGCGACTGATTATATTCAAAATTATTTCCATAATGTTATGCCTGAGCTTGTTGAGTCACATAAGGTTGAAGTGTTCAATGAAGTGATTGCTTAAGCATTAAACTGATTAGCAAAATGAAAAAAAGAGTGCGAGTGCACTCTTTAAATTATTTCGATTATACGATGATAGCTTTGTTAATCGCTAAGTTTAATGGGGCTTAGGTAATTCCCTTAAGGTTAAATTAGGGTGTAAATTTAACTCACCTTCATGGTCAATAATGGCGATGTCATCTTGCTGAGAAATTACAGCCAGAGGGCCTTCTGGCATGCTTCTCACAAAAAGCAATCTGTAACCAAAGCGGTTTAAATCGTATAGGGCAACTTTTTGATCTGCAGTCAGCAACTCCCAATGCTCTTCATGAGAACGAGGGTTTTCACGTCTTTCACTGAGCTGATATGCGACTTGATTCATAAATCAATTGGCCTGAATAATTATTTTTATTAATCGACTATAAACAAGCAAAATGATCAATTCAAACGTTTTATTGCAAAAAATAGAATGAAAAACAATCTTAACGAGTATTTTTAATACAAAAACTGTCATTGATAGGGATTTAGAGGTTATTTAGATGATTCACTATATTGAACCGGTTTATCGACCACCATCAGAGTGGAAGTCGCTGATATTGCAGGTGACCAATGGTTGTAGCTGGAACCTATGTTCTTTCTGCGATATGTATACCCAAGAGCAAAAAAAATTTCGCGCCCACAAAGTCGATGCTATTGAGCAAGATATTCTCAGCGCTGCCGCTTCAGGGGTACCAATCTCTAGAGTGTTTCTAGCTGATGGTGATGCAATGACGTTGCCGTTTAAGCGCTTAAAAGAAATCTGCCAGCTGATTAATAAACATTTACCCAGTGTCACTCGCATTAGTAGTTATTGCTTACCGCGTAATTTAACTAACAAAACCGTTGAACAGTTGGCGGAGCTTAAAGCCTTAGGCTTGTCTTTACTTTATATCGGCTGTGAAAGTGGTGACGATGAAGTGTTAACCCGTATCCAAAAAGGCGAAACCTTTGAATCCTCTTTAGCTGCTTTAAGCAAAATAAAGCAAGCCGGGATCAAGTCATCAGTGATGATTTTAATGGGGCTAGGGGGTAAGGCGCTTTCTATTCAGCACGCTAAGGCATCTGCAGAGTTGATGAATCAAGCTCAGCCTGAGTATTTATCTACCTTGGTGGTGACATTGCCATTGGGGACCGAGAGAATGGATCAGGCATTTGATGGTGATTTTGTGTTGCCCGATCAACTGGGGCTGTTGACCGAAATGCAAACTTTGTTATCGGGCCTTGCACTGGAGAAAACTATTTTTCGTTCTGATCATGCCTCAAACTATTTAGTGCTGAAAGGCGTTTTAGGCAAAGATAAGCCGCAATTACTGGCTCAAGTAGAACAAGCGATTAAAGGCAGTATTCCGTTACGCCAAGAATGGCAGCGGGGCTTGTAATTAACAGTGCCAATTGTGGTATCACAATTGGCACAGAGCTTATCGAGTATGTTTTTAAGGCTTATTGCTATTGACTCTATTCTTCGGCTACCGCCGTCATTAAGGCATTTTTGAAATCATTGACCCAGTGACGATAAACCGTTTTAACATCACCCCAATTGAATACTTGGGTGTTTTGACGCCATTGATCAAAGCCCACACCGCGATCAGCCGCTTTGGCTAACACTTCACCGCTTTGTCCATCTTTAAGTACCGCCAATAACACCATTGAGCCTGAGTTTTGGGTATAAGTTTTTCCCATGGAATTATAGCTTCGGCGGGATTTTTCAATTGGCGCGCTTAAGCGGATATCGGTTACAGCGGTTTCAATCACTAAGGTGTTAGGACCTTTTTCTGTGACTAACTCAAAGGGCTGCTCACTATTGAACACATCGCTAACGGTTTTACTAAATTGCAGCGCCATTTTATCAAGGGACTCTTGGGGTAAGTCGTAGGTGGCATTAGGCCCTTCAGTTTGTTTATTAATTCGAGGCGCTCGATAACCTTCAGGATGATCATTGGTGACTTGGGTCGGTTCAAAGTACAGTTTGGTATATTGGCGCCAATTTACATCGGGTCTTGCGTACGATAAGGCCAGCCTGGAGTTATCGACTTTAACTAAACCTTCTTTGGTTATTTCAGCGTCCGGTCCTTGTTGCAGGCTGGCAGGCCCCGATGCACAGCCCATGAGAGTGAATGCTATCAAGCAAATTAAGGGGCTAGCAGTTAAATAAGTCTTGCGCATATAATCAATCCAGTAATGTATATTGTGCTAATAAATATGGCAGCTATCACTGCAGAGTCAATAATAGATTTAGCGCTCAGAGTCAGTGTTTGAATTATGGCTTTTGGTTAAACAAGACTAAAAATAGAAGGTTTATGAGCATGAGTTCAAATATGGATATTCGAGTCGATGATTTGTCTGGCGTTGAGGTGGCGGCACTATTAAATGAACACTTGCAGGACATGTACGCCACGTCGCCAGCAGAAAGTGTCCATGCGCTAGATTTAACAAAACTGCGCCAAGATGATATTACCTTTTGGACTGTGTGGGAAAATCAGCAGCTACTTGGCTGCGGCGCAATTAAACAATTAACTGCCAGCCACGGTGAAATAAAGTCGATGCGGGTTGCTAATGCACATCGCGGTAAAGGTGTTGCTAAGCACTTACTGCAACATATGCTAGCGTTTGCTAAATGTCAGGGTTATGAGAAGTTAAGCCTAGAAACCGGCTCAATGGATTTTTTTAAACCCGCAAGGCAATTGTATCAAAGCTTTGGTTTTGACATTGGCGATAAGTTTGCTGATTATGATAATGACCCTAGCAGCCTATTTATGCATAAAACCTTAACGGCCTGAGTGGTATTGAGCTGACGAAGAGGCAGGTTATGCCTCATCTTGAAAGATATCTTCAATGGTTAGCCCAAAAAGGCGCGCCGCTTTAAATGCCAATGGCAAACTTGGATCAAACTTTCCTTTCTCAATAGCATTAATAGTCTGTCTGGAAACGCTCAGTAACTCTGCCAGTTGTGCTTGGGTTAAGTCCCGTTCTGCGCGAAGTACTTTTAATCTGTTTTTCATCGGTACTTCCTATTGCCTAAAATTATCCCCACCATGTAGGTCAAACTCATGATGATGACTAAGTGAGATATCTCTGCATGAGCATTAATCAGCCCTGTGGTGTCGAGCGTTGAATAACTGATGCCCACAATTAATCCGACGCCTAAACTCAGCCCCATGGCGTTAAGCTGAATTTTTTGTTGTAGTTCATCAAGGGAAGCTAGGTGTTTTTTATTAGCGAAAATCATCCCGATACCGACCAAAAAATTAAATCCAATCGCAGCGGCGGTAATGATGTCATGTTACGACCAAATAAACATTGGACCAAAAGTCGATATCGCGAGTGTGATGACCCATGCAGCGGTCCATTTGGCTAAACGATTGCTGTTGACGTTATTGCACTTTTTCCAATCATTTTCTGTTGAGTTAGGTGTATTCATAAATCATTCCTTTCAAGTTAGCTTGTCTTTAAGTAAAGTAAACTTGACCTAACTATGTGACTAAAAATTACTCATGTCAAGTTTTGATGACATTTAGTAAGCAAATGGTGACTTTTACTGATGACTTTAACGGTGACAATATAAAGCTGAATTCAGCCAGTTATTATATAAACTGGCTGAGAATACTTAGATATTTTACGTTGAAATAACGATTGTTTACTTAGCTTTTAGCATTCGCCTGAAGACATATTTTACGGGCTAAGCTACTGCTGCAAATGTATTTCTCTTACAGGACATGGAATGGTTATATCAGCTGATTTAAGCGCTTTGATTATGGCTAAATTCGCTTGGTACTTGTCTTCAAAATAGCTATTGGTTGGCACCCAATAACGCACACCGATTTCCATCCCGATACTGTTGAAATCATTAATGCCCACTTGTGGAGTGCGCGTTTGGCTGACGCCTCCATGGCTCATGACAGCATCTGAAATCAATTTAATCACTTGCTGGGGATCGGTTTGATAATCAATATTAAATTGAGTGTCGACTAACTTATATTCATGAGAGTTATGCAGTATTTCACCGACAATATGTTTATTAGGGATACTGATTAACTCGCCTTCTTCATTGGTTAATATGGTTAAGCCGAGCTGAATTTGTTTTACCACTCCAGCCACACCTTTAATTTCAATGGTGTTACCAATAACAAAAGGTCGGGTAACAATAATGGTGACCCCAGCAGCATAGTTGGCCAGCATCCCCTGAAGTGCTAAACCTGCACCTAATGATGCGGCACCAATTGCGGCCACCATTGGGGTGACGCTAATACCGAGTTTCCCTAGCGAAATGATCGCCACCATCGCAATGATGCAAATCCTCACCAGATTGGAGACAAAATTGCCCAAGGTGACATCAATATCGTGCTTTTCGAATTGGCTAACAACGAAGTTCGATACTTTATTCGCTATCCAGATACCGATAAGTAAGATGATGACAGCGCCAACAATTTGAAAGCTGTATTGCACAATAAATTCAGTAAGAAGGTCGTAGACATTCTGTATTTGCTGCAGTTCTTGATCTAAGCTTGTTTCATTCATGATGATGTTCTTATTTTTGACGAATTAACAGAGAAATAATGCGTGATATTCCAATGGTAATAAAGTCATTTTTGCAATTAATTAACACTTATTGCTGTCGCTACTTTATTGTTGAAGCCTCTGTTATTGCGAATAATTAAGTCTGTATTAATCCGTGAGATGCATCATGATTCTAATCCAATGTAATAAAGTCGAATCACAGATTCGAGTATAGTGAGTTGGCTATTTTTAATTTAAGACCTTATTAGCAAAAATGCCCAAACAATTTGTCATTTCAAATAAGGGCTTATCACTTAATTCAGGAAAATAACATGAAAGCGCTTTTATTTGCAGTTAGTGTACTTTTTATGGCTTCAGCACAGGCGAATGTGTTTGTCGTGAATGATAAAATTGAGCCAATTACCTTAGAAGATCAATTTGAACAACCGCTAGTGGTTAATGAGCAAACTCAAGTGGTTTTGTTTAGTCGCGGCATGAAAGGTGGCGAATTCATTCAAGCGGCATTAGAAGCAACAACAGCAGAGCAGCAACCTGCAAACTTGGTGTATATTGCTGATATCAGCGGTATGCCATCATTGATTGCTCGCTTTGTGGCTATCCCCCAAATGAAGGATTTACCGTTTGCTATGGGGTTAGATCGTGAAGGCGATGCAACTGCAAACTGGCCTACTGAAGAAGATATGGCCACTATGGTGACCCTAGATAAGCTAACCGTTGTTAGCATCGAGAACTTTGATTCAAACGAAACCTTAATCAAAGCGCTTAGCGCCGCAAAATAACTGCTCTCGCTAAACAGATGGTTTACATGAGCCAACAAAAAGGACGCTTCAAGCGTCCTTTTTTGATCGCCAATATTGGCGATTAATACGCAATAGCCATTACTGCTTTTGCAGCATGGTAAAAATTTCTTCTTTTAAATGCAGCTTCTTTGATTTTAGTATTTTCAGCTCTGGGGTGCTATCGCTACTGTAATGCTGCTCATGATGTTTTATCTGCTCATCTAGCTGATTATGTTCATCAAAAATCTTTGAGAAATGGGCATTTGAGGTTTTAAGTTTACTGATTAGCTCACGGTACTCTGGAAACATCGACTTACTCCTTTTATCTAATGTTAACTACAAATTAGCGCTACTTGGCTGTAGGTAATGTGACCGGGATCAATAATTAATTGATTGCCCCAAAAACTTTTTAATCAACTAAAATTGGCTATTTAGCCTTTGCTGATTTATGGTGCTGTAAATTAGTGATGTTAGTTACATTTGTAATTTTTAATCATCACTCGAATGTTTAATAACAGAATTTATGTGACCCAGTTAACCTTCATAGCGTGGCTTGTGGGTTACAGTCGTCACAATTAGAATGATATCTTCAAATATGAAAGGGGTTTTCAATATGGCCGACGTATTTCACCTAGGATTAACCAAGCAAATGCTTGATGGCGCAACCTTAGCGATTGTTCCAGGGGATCCTGAGCGCGTTAAGCGCATCGCCGAATTAATGGAAAATGCGACTTTTTTAGCAAGTCACCGTGAATACACCAGCTATCTTGCTTATATTGATGGTAAAGCGGTTGTCGTATGTTCAACAGGTATTGGCGGACCATCAACATCTATCGCAGTAGAAGAGTTAGCACAACTAGGTGTGACGACTTTCTTACGCGTTGGTACCACTGGCGCGATTCAACCACATGTAAATGTCGGTGATGTTATTGTCACGCAAGCTTCAGTGCGCTTAGATGGCGCCAGTTTACACTTTGCCCCACTTGAGTTTCCAGCGGCTGCTAACTTTGACTGTACTACCGCTATGGTGGCAGCATGTCGTGACGCAGGCAAAGAGCCTCATGTGGGTATCACAGCATCATCTGATACATTCTACCCAGGCCAAGAACGTTACGATACGGTCTCAGGACGTGTAACCAGCCGCTTTGTGGGCTCAATGCAAGAGTGGCAAGCCATGGGCGTATTGAACTACGAAATGGAGTCAGCAACGCTATTTACTATGTGTGCAACACAAGGCTGGCGCGCAGCGTGTGTTGCTGGGGTTATCGTTAATCGTACCCAGCAAGAAATTCCTGATGAAGCCATGATGAAGAAAACCGAAGGCAGCGCGGTTGCAATTGTGGTTGCAGCTGCGAAAAAGCTATTAGCTTAATATATTTAACTAATTGAATATAAAGGTGCTTAGGCACCTTTTTTATTACCTTCTTTTTATTGATTTATCCGATTTTTATACAGTTACTGCTAAGCTTTAGCAATGAAATATGATTGCAATATCATCAATATCCTGTATTGTTGACATAATATGTCGTGATATTGACGACCAATATATGGGTTAAAGAGTGCCCATATCCTGTGCTTGAGGTAGCACCACTATTACCACTGTGTAGTAGTTATCAATTTAAAGTTATCAGCTCTATAAAACCTTATCCAAGTTCGGGTTTTATAGCTTAAAGGAACATATGATAACGTTTTTACAGGGGGGTATATGGAATTTTCTAATCCAACCAGTATCTGGTTAATCGTCGGTATAGGGCTGATGTTGTCGGAAATTATTGTTCCCGGTGGCATCGTCATTTTATTAGGTGCAGCCTGTGTCATTGTGGCCGCAGCCTTATTTACCGGTATCGTCGATGGCACCGCGCAAAGCTTCACTTTATGGTTTATCACCTCAATGGTTCTATTGCTTAGTTTTCGCCATATCACCCAAAAAATGATTGGTGGTGACAAGCATGTGGATAATACCGATGAGGAAATGGATTTATATAATCAAGTTGTCACAGTTAAAGCTGATATTGGCCCGGGTGAAAAAACCGGTCGGGTGTTGTTTTCTGGTACTGAGTGGTCAGCACTAGGGGATGGCACTGAAATAAAAGCAGGCACTAAAGTGCGAATTATTTGCCGAGATAATATTGCCTTAGTGGTTGAGCCATATGCAGAAACTGAGTTAATGGGCGAAAGCTTCACTGATAAACAAGATTAGTCACAAAATAGCAGAATTAGGTTTTATTGATTTGGTCACCACACAGAGTGCCAACTGAGTAAAGGAATTAAGTCATGTATAGGGGGCTACGCTACCTGAACATGTTTTGCAAAAGGAAGGGGACATATGTTTGAACTAACCATAGCCATTTTATTTATATTTTTTATCTTATATAAATTGATGTTGATTGTACCGATGCGAGAGGTCAATGTGATTGAGCGCTTAGGTAAATTTAGAACCGTATTACAACCAGGGTTTCACTTTTTAGTGCCATTTGTTGATCGGGTAGCTTATCGCCACGATACTCGTGAAGAAGTACTAGATGTACCACCACAAAGTTGTATTTCAAAAGATAACACCCAGCTGGAAGTTGATGGTTTGGTCTACCTTAAAGTGATGGATGGCAAGTTAGCCAGTTACGGTATCGAAAATTACCGTAAAGCTGCGGTTAACCTCGCGCAAACCACCATGCGTTCAGAAATTGGTAAATTGACCCTATCGCAAACCTTTTCAGAGCGTGACAGTTTGAACGAGTCTATTGTTCGTGAAATTGACAAAGCGTCAGATCCTTGGGGCATTAAAGTGCTTCGCTATGAGATTAAAAATATCTCCCCATCAATACACGTGATCCACACCCTTGAAAAACAGATGGAAGCCGAGCGTAGAAAACGGGCTGAAATCACTTTAGCCAATGCTGAAAAAGACGCCATGATTAATATCTCTCAAGGTGAGCGCCAAGAGGCCATTAACCTCTCAGAAGGGCAAAAACGAAAACGCATTAATGAAGCGATTGGCTCTGGCCAAGAAATTACCATTATTGCCAAAGCGAAAGCTAAAGGCATGGATATGATTTGCACCGCACTGGCTAACCAAGGTGGTAACGATGCGATGAATATGATGCTGAAAGAGCAGTTTATTAGCCAAGTGGGTGACATTTTAACTGAAACACAAGTCTCAGTGGTGCCTGCTGAAATGGCCAAGTTAGAAGGCTTCTTTGAAGGGATGGAGCAAGTGACCCATGCCGTAACTAACAGCCCAGTAAAAGGAGCACGCTAATGTTGAATGGAATTGATACCGATTTAATTGTTATGGGTATTTGGGGGGTGATTTTTGTTATTTTTGTGCTGAAATTATTCCAATCTATCCGCTTAGTACCCACTAAGTCAGCTTACATTGTTGAGCGACTAGGTAAATATCACAGCACCTTAGATGCCGGTTTTCATGCTTTAGTGCCTTTTGTTGATAAAGTGGCCTATATCCATGACCTAAAAGAAGAAACTATCGATGTGCCACCGCAAGAGTGTTTTTCTAGCGATGAAGTTAACGTTGAAGTAGACGGCGTCATTTATATCTCGATTACCGATCCCGTTAAAGCCAGTTACGGCATAACGGATTATCGTTATGCAGCGATCCAATTAGCGCAAACCACCACACGTTCAGTCATTGGTACCTTAGATTTAGACCGCACGTTTGAAGAGCGCGACATTATCTCGGCCAAGGTCGTACAAGTGCTGGACGAAGCTGGCGCGATTTGGGGGATTCGAGTGCATCGTTATGAAATTAAAAACATTACCCCACCAGAAACCGTTAAAAATGCCATGGAAATGCAGGTTAATGCTGAGCGTGAGCGCCGTGCATTATTAGCCCAAAGTGAAGGTGACAAGCAGAGTAAAATTAACCGCTCAGAAGGTGTGATGGCTGAAACCATTAACCGCTCAGAGGGTGAAATGCAGCGCCGTATCAATGAGGCTGAAGGTAAAGGCGAAGAGATTTTAACGCTTGCTAAAGCCACTGCAGAATCCATTGAGCGCTTGGCGGTAGTGATCTCTAAACCCGGCGGTCAGAGTGCCTTAAGACTGCAGTTAGGTGAACAATACCTCAAACAGCTTGATGGCTTAAAAGATAAAGATAACCGTGTGGTGTTACCCGGCAATATGATTAATTTTGATTATTGGATGGATAGCATGGGTCTGGAAGATAATAAGAAAGCCAAATAATTGTTTAGTGGTAAAATTTAATTAAAAGAGGCTAAGTTTAGCCTCTTTTTTTATGTATTTAACATTATGTATTTAGCAAAAGTATTTAACGACGGACTGAAGCTGAACGCGTAGTAAATTTTGCGATTTAACTGAGACAAGTATATTGTTTTAACAGTGCTTTAATTTAATAAGCCGGTTATTGATAGCTCAAGGAGTCAGAGTGAAAGCGAGAATTTTGCATTGTGTCGATGACCCTAATATGGGCGGCGTTAATTTTGCGTTGCACAGTTTGTGTGGCTCTGACATCCTCACTTTGGCATTTGAATTTGACATTCGTCAGCTGGATTTTAGCCGTTGGCAGAATACGACATTGGACGCTGATATTGTCTGTTTTCATGGCGCCTCAAACTGGCGCAAACTGCTAAATATTGCATGGCTCAGATTGCGTCATCCTAAGATCATATTTATCCTGCAAGAACATCACTACAGCGAACAATTTGTTCGCCATCAAATTGCACATCCGCAACGTTTCTATTTCATGCTGAAATTAAGCTATCGGTTAATGAATAAAGTGGTGTCCATTTCACCCTCACAGCAGCGATGGATGCTAGCTAATAAGCTATTACCTGCAGACAAAATCGCTCAGTTAGGGCAGGGGCGAGACTTAAGCTGTTTTATCGCCAACAAAAGCCACTCCCCAAAAAACGCTAATCATAGGGTTCCTGTGTTAGCCGCCTATGGCCGATTTCATCCACAAAAAGGCTTTGATTTATTACTCAAAGCCATGCATCAGGTTAAGTCACCGTGTCGATTATTGTTAGCCGGTGAAGGTGAGCAATTACCTTTGCTACAACAGTTAGTTTCTCAGCTTGATAATATAAAGCTGGTGGGCAAGGTTGACGATGTGCCTCGCTTTTTAGACCAATGTGACGGGGTAATTATTCCATCACGCTGGGAGCCTTTTGGTTTAGTATTTATTGAATCTATGGCAATGAGTAAAGCCATTATCTCAACCGATGTGGATGGTTTGGGGGATCAAATTCGTCAGCATCAACTGCAAAACATGGGTAATATCGTTGAGGCTAAGGTTGGCGGCCAAGATGATAAGCAATTTGTTAACTCACTGGCCGATGCTATTGAGCGTTACTTATCGAGTGTTAACTCATCAAGCGCTCTATTATCAAGCCATGAGCCTGCTTACGTTCATGAGCAAGTCGACAATCATGTTCAAAAACAGCAGCATGCCAAAATCGAGGATTGGCGCACTCAACAATGGCTGCAGCTTCAACAAGCATGGAAAAGCTTATTTGTGCAGCTATTGGAAGATAAGCGTGGTTGAGTGTTAAATGGTTAATGTGATTGATTTCTTGTTAGGAGATTTTTCTCGACATATAAAAGAACCTATCTTCTTCTTTATCTACCTCAAAGCCATTCTTAATGTATAGATGATATGCAGGACTAATTTTGAGAACTCGTAGCCTAAGTTTATTTACACCAGCTTTAATTGCTAACCGTTCACACTCTGTTAGGGCTGCTGCACCAATACCATTATTTTGAAATTTTTCACTAACCTGTAAATCTCGGATATAACACCCATCATTATCAAAGGCTAAACGAATTGCACCCACGACCGAAGCGTTGTAAAGAATGTCCCAGTTTTCTAGGTCAACAATTTGCTCATGTATCTTAGACTGTTCCCAATTTACAGAATAGTGTTCATAATATGAGCGCATGTTTTTAAATGTAATATCTGCCGATGCATAAAGATCGGCTGTTGGTTGATATGAAATCATCGCAAATCTCCTAAAGCCCTACTAATTGGCAAAAAATAGTTGGCTAAAATTTTGAGGGGTGAATAGTTAAATTTTCCTATTAATCAGCTTATTATGTGTGCTTTGTTCGTCGTTTTCTCTTTTGCAACTTTAACCTTTAAAGAATGAAAGAGAGAGGCAAAGATGAAAGTTGTGAATAATAAAAGTAAGCAAAGTAACTTTATTCCGATACTCTCATTTTCTATGAATGCATTTAAAATTGCGGATAAGAGCATGAACCCAACTAAATAGTAATTATGTATGCTACCCATGAAAACTCCTTAACTAGTGTGGTCAGAGTAAACTTTATAAGGGAGTTGATAGGCACATCATTATTTAATGGCTTTTTCTTCCCTAAATGGCGTGCTCGAAGATTGCGTTCGAGGTTAGCTAACTCTGTCCTTAAGTGGTTCTACCTTAATATAACTTATGAGCCTAGTTCAATGTTTTACTTAGTTTTTGTTGGCTAGCTTATCTAAGTCCATTACTTCAATCTAATCCATTGCCTGCCGCTGGGATGTTCAGGATGAACGGAATGTCGCGATCACATGGTCAATAATGTTCCCGACATTATCATGACATTTCCCAAATCCCTATGGGTCAGATGTGAAAGAGCGACCTTATGTGCAAGCACGACTGTGACACGCTGCAAGTTCGTCCCTGAAAGCTCGGCCATGACGTCCATGTCATGGACGGTCACAGCCGCGCTTACACCCGAATTGTCACCTCTTCGATTTGACTTCATTGGCAGCAATTAAAAGAGCTAAAGTTAGAAAACTTAAAAATTTAAGAGTCTAAAAGACTCAATTTGAATTGAGGACGTTGAAGAAAATAGCGTGATGCTCACATGGATGTGAGCATAGCTTTCGCGGTGCAGGGATGCACCATCGGAAGCGTTAGCATTTTCACTCTTTATAATAAACAGGGTCCGAAGTTAGCAACAAACGAAGTCCAAAGCTGGATCAATCCCCATCGAAAATCATGCGCTTTTCAGCATTTTTCGTTAGGGGCGGCAGGGTGAGCCAAGAGGGTATTGCTGTTGATACCCTTTTGGTCGGGTGTGGGTGGACAACCCACGACGTTAATCCAAACGGAGTTTGGAACAATACAGATCAAACCATTCTCAATCCCAAAAAATCACAAAGTCTCAAATTCATAATGCGTTGCAGAATGCATTTTAGCATTGAATTACAATCTTGCTTCAATCGTAAAGCATTGTATTTAAAGGGTAATAAAAGTTGGCATCCACTATGCAGTATCCCCAATACATCCTGATAACGAAATAGCGAGATGCCAATATGCAAACATTAAACACAACAATAGTTAACGTGAAACCACTTCACTCTCAAATCATCAATATTCTTGGTTTAAGCAGTATTGCTATTGGTACTAGCATGGCTTTGTTCAGTGCTAATACCAATGCCGCTGAGCCATTCAATGCCTGTCCTACCGAAGCATTTATTATTCAAACGCCAGCAGGCATTCCAAAAACCTTTGGAGTTGAACTTGGTACCGGTAGTTATTCGGTATTGTCGCCTGATATGGGACTGACCAAAGGATTTAATGGTGTTGGTTTCAGCTACACAGATAATTACCTTTATGGCTGGGATTATCAGCATGGCACTGTGGGTAAGGTGGGTGAAGATTACCAAGTTGAGCCACTAACGATCGTAAAAGACAGCTCAGCTGCTGCAGCGGGTAACTTCTATGTTGGTGATGTCGCCATCAATGAAAACGTTTGGTACGGCTACCGTAAAAACCAAGGCTTATTTACTGTGCCGTTAGATGGCAATAATCACCCAATGAACATTGTCCCAGGCAGTAAAACCAATGCCACTTACAACGTAACAGATTTTGCCTTTCATCCAAGCAACGGCTTTTTATACGCAGTGACTAACGGCAGTACAGGTAACTTACTCAAGATTGACCCCACAACAGGTGCCGCTGAAACCTTAGCAACCGTTATTACTAAAAGCATTGGTAGCTTTACCTTTGGGGCGCAGTTTTTTGACCCCGATGGCAACCTTTATTTAAGTAACAACGGCGATGGCAATGTGTATAAGGTCAACGTTGAAAGTGATAACCCTACCGCAGAGTTGTTTTCATACGGGCCGTCATCTTCTTCAAATGATGGTGCTCGTTGTGCATTAGCAGAAGTGCCAGTGGGAGACAATGTTGATTTTGGTGATGCGCCAGACAGTTACGGTACCCTAATTGATTCAAATGGTGCCCGCCATAATATGGTTGCCGGCATGTCATTAGGCAGTGTTATTGATAATGAGTCCGACGGTTATCCTGCGCCGTTATCAGATGATGAAAGTGATGGTATTGATGATGAAGATGGTATCAGCATGCCAACCGGTTTTGAAGTGGGTGAAGAGGCGGTGTTATTAATCACAGTAGAAGGGGATGGTGCTTATATTAACGGCTGGATTGATTGGGGCCAAGATGGTCAGTTTGATAGTGAAGACCAAGTGATTATTGCCCGCTCAGTGAGTAGCGGCACATCAACTGTGACGATTAACGTACCTAATTGGGCTAAAACTGGCGCAACCTGGTCACGTTTTCGTTTGAGCTCAGAGGCCAGCTTATTACCAACCGGTGGTGTCAGTGATGGTGAAGTGGAAGATTATCCAATCACTGTCACTGAAACCGGCATCACTATCAGCTATTACCCCTCATCGTCAGAATACACCACGTTAGCTTATGAGGATTTATACCCTTTTCAAGGTGACTTTGATATGAACGATGTGGTGATGCAGTTACGTATTAGCCAATACAGTAAAAATGACATGGTTCGTCGCGTGGGCTTTGATGCGCAATTAGTGGCAATGGGCGCTTGGTATCACAATGGCTTTGCGGTGCAATTACATGATATTGGCCGCGGCAATGTGCAAGAGTCAGCCATTGAGTGGAGCGCCCAAGGGGTTAAGCAGACCAGCTCACCACTTGAAGACGGGCAAACCAATGCGGTGCTGTTATTTACTGAAGACTTATGGCAACACGTCAGTGCGGGTAATGGCTGTCAATATTTCAGAACTGAACCGGGTTGCGGCACCCAATACCGCGCAACATGGCAAATGACAGTGCCGTTTGTTGATGCGGTACATGTTGATGATATGCCTGAGTTCCCCTATGACCCATTCATTTTTGCCACTCCAGGTACGGATCATAGCCTAGCGGCTAAGAATATTACTGATGGTAAAAACCCAGGACGTAAATTAGAGATCCATCTGAAAAACAAAGCACCAACCGATAAATTTGATACGCGATTTTTAGGGATGCATGACGATGCTTCAACGGCATCACAAGGGCACTATTTCCAAGACCAAAATGGTATGAGTTGGGCAATTGAGGTGCCTGATACATGGCAGCACCCTGCAGAGCTACAACGTGTTGATGCCGCTTATGTTGAGTTTATTGAGTTTGCTGCAGATGCCAGCGGTGAGACCAAACCTTATTGGTATTTGACCGCCACTGACTCGCTACTGTTTAAGGATTAACCCTGACAGTAATTAGTGTGAATTTAATCAATCAATTTAAGCAAGAAATGGAATTTTAAGGTGAATATTATGAATACATTAACTCAAACTCAAGTGGCAGCAAATACGTTATTAACAGCGAAGAATGCCATTAACACAGGCATGAAAACAGGCATTAACACGGCTTGTAACACAGGCACTAAAATAGGGACTAAAAGAGCCACTAGCCTAGCCATGGCTCTATCATTAAGCTTTTTAACAGCCTGTGGCGGCGGTGGTGGCGATGATAGCTCGCCTGCACCAGCAACGACGCCTGCGGTGACAACACCTGCGACATCAACACCAGATACCACGACAGATACAACACCAGAGACAACGACACCTGAGACGCCAACGGAACCTGAAACACCTACAGAGCCAGAAACGCCGCCAGCAACCTCAATTGATGACTTGGTGGTTGATGCCGATTTTGATCTACAAGCGGCGTTTACTTTAAGCATTGATGTGCAGCTCGCATCAAGTAAGCGTGGTTACTTTTCATTGTGTGACGATTATCAGCAAAATGGCACCCAAGTGAGCGTGAACTTTGAATCTTGCTTATTACGTGGCGCCCTTGATGAAGGCGCATTGTCTGAAGAGTTATTGGTGGCCAACCATCAACGAGCATTAATGGCAGTGGTATGGTTTTATGATGGCAGTGAGCCTATCTATCAGCAGTGGAGTCATAGCTTAACCAATGACCCACAAGTCTTAGTGATTAACTAATATTCAAATAATCAATCGTATTTCAATCTTATGCCTTGTTAGCCAGATACTGCTGACAAGGCATTTTTATTTTTGATTAACAGCCTGCTTAAATGCGCGAGTTATTGGATAGCGATATTTTCTCAGTTGTCATTGTGAGCTGACTTAACTGATAATAGCGCCATTAACAGATTAAAAGAGCGCACCATGAGCATTGAAAGAATTGAAACTAAAACCCGTATGAGCCGGATTGTCAAACATAACGGCACCATCTATTTATGTGGCCAAGTTTGCCAAGATGCCACTAAAGACATCACCGAACAAACCCAAACCATGTTGGACAAAGTGGAAGCCTTATTACTGCAGGCGGGCAGTGATAAAAAGCATATGTTATCGGCAACCATTTACGTAAAAGATATGGCTTACTTTGCTGAAATGAACGCGGTATGGGATGCCTGGGTCATTGAAGGTTACGCCCCTGCTCGAGCTTGTGTTGCCGCTAAAATGGCCCGTGAGGCATTATTGGTTGAAATCTCGGTAGTGGCCGCTGAGATTGCTTAAATTGCTACGCAGTGGTTTTAGTTCAGCCCGCTACTTAGCTCACAAGTCATCACAATAAAATCCCCATAAAGAATCCGTTACAGTTCCTAGTCGCAGCCGCCTAGGAACTGGTATACTTCCAGCTTGATTTTTGGGAGGACCAATGGACGTATCATCATTATTAGACGGCCTAAACGCAAAGCAGCGTGAAGCAGTGGGCGCACCGCTTTCAAGCATGTTAGTTTTAGCTGGAGCAGGCAGTGGTAAAACTCGGGTATTAACCCATCGTATTGCTTGGCTTATGCAGGTCGAACAACAAAGTCCATACTCTATCCTTGCGGTAACCTTTACCAATAAAGCCGCGGCAGAAATGCGTGAGCGGGTTGAGAAAGTGGTTGGCAGTAACATGGGCCGTATGTGGATTGGTACTTTCCACGGTTTAGCCCATCGTTTGCTGCGCACTCACTTTAAAGATGCCAATTTACCGCAAAGCTTCCAAATTATTGATTCTGACGATCAGTTACGTTTATTAAAACGTATTCTTAAAAGTCTCAATTTAGATGACAAGCAATATCCGCCGCGTCAGTGCCAAGGTTACATTAATGGCAAAAAAGACCAAGGCTTACGCCCAAAGCATATCGATGCGGGTGGCTTTCCTATTGAGCAAAATTTATTAAACATCTATAAAATTTATCAAGAATCTTGCGACCGAGCTGGCCTTGTTGATTTTGCTGAAATTTTATTGCGCGCCCATGAATTGTGGCTCAATAAGCCCCATGTATTAGCCCATTATCAAGAACGCTTTAAGCATATCTTGGTGGACGAATTCCAAGATACCAACGCCATTCAATATGCGTGGATCCGAGTGCTGGCAGGCAAAGAAGCCAATGTGATGATTGTTGGCGATGACGATCAATCTATTTACGGCTGGCGCGGTGCCCAAGTTGAGAATCTACATAAATTCTTAACCGATTTCCCAGGTTCCACCACGGTTAAGCTGGAGCAAAACTATCGCTCCACAGCCAATATCCTTAATGCGTCCAATGATCTAATTGCCAACAACCCTGAGCGTTTAGGTAAAAAACTGTGGACTGAAGACGATGCGGGTGAGCCTATTGCGGTTTATTGCGCCTTTAATGAAATGGATGAAGCGCGCTTTATTGTTGGCAAAATGGCTGAGTGGCAAAATAACGGCGGCAAGTTAGAAGAGTGTGCCATTTTATACCGCTCCAATGCCCAGTCGCGAGTATTAGAAGAAGCCTTACTCCATAAAGGGCTAGCTTACCGAATTTACGGTGGCCTGCGTTTCTTCGAGCGCCAAGAGATTAAAGATGCCATGGGTTATATGCGTCTTATCAATAATCAAAACGATGATGCTGCTTTTGAACGGGTGGTTAACACCCCAACTCGCGGTATTGGTAATCGTACCCTTGATATCATTCGCTCAACCGCACGTCAGCAAGAAATGACTATGTGGCAGGCAAGCTTGCGCTTAATTGAAGAAAAAGTCCTTACTGGCCGCGCTGCCAATGCCGTGAATGGCTTTATGGATTTAGTGATTGGCATGCGCACTGATACTGCCGATATGAGTCTATATGGTATGGCTGACAAGGTTATCCAGCGTTCAGGCCTGCGAGCTATGTACGAAGCTGAAAAAGGTGAAAAGGCCCAGTCACGAGTCGAAAACTTAAATGAGCTGGTCACCGCTGCCCGCAGTTTTGAAATGCCAGAAGAACTTGAAGATATGGGCGAGCTAAATGCCTTTTTATCTCACGCAGCATTAGAAGCGGGCGAAGGCCAAGCAGACAAGTTTACCGATGCCGTGCAGCTAATGACCTTGCATTCAGCTAAAGGCTTGGAGTTCCCAGTGGTGTTTATGGCTGGGGTTGAGGAAGGTATTTTTCCAAGTAAAATGGCATTAGATGAAGGTGATCGTTTAGATGAAGAACGCCGTCTTTGTTATGTAGGCATGACTCGTGCGATGCAAAAATTGTATATCAGTTATGCTGAGTCACGCCGCATTTATGGCCGTGAGGACTATGCCAGTCCATCGCGTTTTATTGGTGAAATCCCCAGCCAGTATGTTGAAGAAATTCGCATGAAAGCGTCAGTGTCAGCGCCTAAAATGAGCAGCCGTTTTAATGTGCCAAGACAATCTATTGCCAATGACAGTGGCTTTAAAGTGGGTCAAAAAGTAAAACACTTTAAATTTGGCCAAGGCATAGTGACAGATTTTGAAGGCACAGCAGATAAAGCGCGTGTTCAAGTCAGTTTTACAGACTTTGGTAGCAAATGGTTACTGGTTTCATTGGCAAAACTTGAAGCGTGTTAGGGTAATTTTTTACTAGAGCGGACATAATTCTAAGCGAAATAATAAAGTCACTCGTGGGTTATGCGAGATGACAAATAAGAAGTGATACAACTTCAATTGCAGGAGTGAAGTAAACCATGTCAGCAGTCTCATGGACGTTACAACAAAAAATATCGGTTTATAAACGCTTAACGCGCCTTGATAGGCCCATTGGTACCTTGTTGCTAATGTGGCCGTGTTTAATGGCGTTATTGCTTGCAGCGGGTGGCATGCCTGATGTGAAGGTGTTGATCATCTTTATGCTAGGGGTGGTCGTTATGCGTGCTTGTGGTTGCGTGATTAACGACTTTGCAGATCGAAAACTTGATGCCCATGTTGAGCGCACTAAGATGCGGCCTTTAGCCTCAGGTGAAATCAGCAGTAAGGAAGCGCTGATATTATTTGTGGTGATGGCATTAATCGCGTTTAGCTTGGTATTATTTTTAAATCCGCTAGTGGTAAAACTATCGGTTGTCGGCATTATCTTAACCATCATGTACCCGTTTATGAAACGGGTAACCAATATGCCGCAAATGTTTTTAGGCATAGTGTGGAGCTGGTCAATTCCTATGGCCTACGCTGCGCAGCTAGGTTATGTGCCCATGGAAGCTTGGTGGTTATTTGTTGCCAATTGGTGTTGGACGGTAGCTTACGACACCATGTATGCCATGGTTGATAGAGATGATGACTTAAAAGTCGGCATTAAATCTACAGCCATTTTATTTGGCCGATACGACCGCCAATGGATTGCCGCGTTTCAGTTAGCGGCCCTAGGGTGTTTTATTATGGCCGGTTGGTCTGCTGAACGTGGGTTATTGTATGGCATTGGCATTAGCACCTTTATTGCCTTTAGCAGTTATCAGCAATGGCTTATTTATGGCCGCGAACGCGCGCCATGTTTTAAGGCTTTTCTAAATAATAACTGGGCCGGATTTGCTTTATTTATGGCATTGAGCGCAGATTATTTATTTTCTTCAATAAGTGCGTAGAATAGGGCGAAAAATTACATCAACAAGGATAGCTGATGACCATTTCTCGCTTTATGATACTTTTTCGCAGTATCGTATGCTGTAGCCTCTTTTTAAGCGCGGTGCCCGCCGCGTTTGCAAGCTTTACCATACCGAATACCACAGTGGTTGAGGTAGAGGATAGCGATCGCACCTATAATCTTTATATCAAACTGCCCAATAGCTATAACCAAATTGATAAGCTAAAAAGCTATCCGGTTATTTATATGACTGATGCTGTGTACAGCTTGCAAGTGGTCTCGGGTGTGACTCGTTTGTCTATGGACCGTACTGATATGCAGCAGGCTATTTTAGTGGCAGTATCAGGACAGCAAGGCCGCAGCCCCGCAGCAAGTCGTATGCGTGATTACACCCCGTCAGTTGATACTAACAGAACCCAAGCCACCGGTGAGGCCCAGCGCCACATGCAGTTGTTTGCCAATAAAATTATCCCTTATATGAATCAGCATTATCGCACTCAGCCATGGCAAAACACCTATGTTGGCCATGCGTTAGGGGGCTTGTTTGGCGCCTATATCTTACGTAATAAGCCCGCATTATTTAATAACTATGTACTGGCGAGTCCGCCATTTTGGTTTGATAACCAGCAGTTACTAAAGCAATTTCGCGAGCCGGAATTTATCACTAAATCAATAAATGCCAATGTATTTATTGGTGTCGGAGAGTTAGAAACGGCAGAAAACAGCGAGTTTGGGCAAGATATGGTGGCAGATGCCAAGTCATTTTATCAGCAGCTACAACAAAAAAATCGCTTAACTGCAGCTAATGGTTCAGGTATCAATGCCAAGTTAATGCTAATGCCTGTAGCCAATCACAGTATGGCGTTTCCGATGTCGGCGATCTATGGCTTAGACTGGCTGTTTGATGCTAAAACGGGGGTTA